>JAHFKM010000095.1 GCA_023245385.1 archaeon | reverse complement strand
AAAGAAAACTACATACGACAAACTACACACTATTTTTGCCACCATGGCACAATCTGGTAATGCGCTGGTCTTGAGAACCAGTTTCCGAAAGGATTTCCCGGTTCAAATCCGGGTGGTGGCGGTCATTCTTTTTCATGTTCCAAATAACTATTTAGTGTTGTGATAATTTTGTCGTGGAAATCCGGCGTAAGCCTGCACAACTTTTTTCTAATGATTTTTTTATTTATTGTGAATATTCTGTGAGGTTTCGCCCAGCTTAAAAAAGGAAGTTTTTCGTTTTCGAAAAAAGTATTCTTGATTTCTAATCCATCAATTGGCTTATTGCTTGTTATCAAACAACAAATTCTATCGTCAGAACTATTGATTTTATTATTTGATATTATTAATGCCGGCCTTTGCTTCATTCCAGTAAGATCTGTGTATGGAAATGGAATCAGTACAACTTCTCTCTGTTCAAACATCATCCCACCGTTCATCTAATTTATTATCCCAATCTTTTTTTAAAACTTCTTGTGAAGCAAGCATTGTGAAAGCAGATTCTTTGTACTTTTTTGTTTCTAAAGTTTCTAATTCGTCGAGATATTTTTTAATAATTTTTCTTACGTATTCACTCCATTTTATTTCAGAATGCGCTCTCATTCTGCGATATATGACTTCTTCCATAGATAGAGTTATGTTTGTCATATACCATATAAGTGAGCTCACTTATTTAAACCTTTCTGTCTTTGAACTAGAAAATAATTCACCAACCATTATCTTTAACTCTCTGCCAAACTTCACTGTGGTGTTTAATCCACTCTATTTTTAATCTCTTAAAGTCTATTGGAGACCATATTGCTAATTGAGCAAGATTGTAGCCTCCTTTATATTCCAGCGCAGGAATTCTAGAGTCATAATATCTTCTGCAGGCCAAATTCATCGTTCTTTTAGTTGATTTTCCCTCTTCTTTATATAATTCTCTCTCAATATGAGCTCTTTCAACAACAAATGCAAGGTCTTTCTTTTTTATTTCAAAACTTAAAAGAAGTATTTGTTTTTCTCTGCAAATATCAAACATCAGATATTCCCACCAATGAGGAAATTTGGGATTTTCTAAACAGTATTTTGGCTCAGGTTCTAGAAGTGCTTCTATAACTCCTTCACGAGCATCTTCAGGAAGAGTTTTGCTTCCTCTTCCGTATCGGATAAATCTTCTCAGAGGCTGCAATCCTTTTTTGTCAAAATCGCAACCTGTGGCCATACTATTATATGCTTTGGCATTTGTGTAATGATAGACTTTTAGTGTTTTCATCATACAATACTAACAGTATTTAGAAATCTTTTTAAACTACTCGCTTTATAATTGTGGATATGGGACTTTACAAGCACTTAAACACATTGTGGAAAAAGCCAAAAGAGAATCTTGGTGCAGAAGTATGGAAGCATCATTTAATGGCTTGGAGACGAGATCCTAGTACTTTAAGAATTGAATATCCCAGCAAACTTGCACGAGCAAGAAGCCTTGGTTATAGAGCAAAGAAAGGAATATTTTTAGTAAGACAAAGAATTCTCAGAGGAGGCCACCAGAGAGAATGGAAAGGCGGCAGAAAATCATCTAATCAAAGAGTTGTTCTAGTGATGGAACAAAACTATCAGCACATTTCAGAAATAAGAGTTGCAAAACAATATCCTGGATGTGAAGTGCTTAATTCTTATTTGGTTGCAAAAGACGGACAGCATTATTGGTTTGAAGTAATACTGGTAGATAGAAATTCACCAACAATATTAAATGATAAATTATTATCCTGGATAAATTCCTCAAACAATAAAGGAAGAGTATTTAGAGGACTAACATCTGCAGCAAAAAGAAGCAGAGGTTTGAGATGGAAAGGTAAAGGAGCAGAAAAAGCAAGACCGAGCAGAGCAGTAACTGCCTCCGCAAAAGGTGAAAGACACAATCGTTCGCCTGAGTTTTTAAAAAAGTTTCATATGAAATGAAAAATTTCACATGAAATATACTAAAGGGGTGTTTCATGCCGAAGAAAAAAATTAAAAAAACTAAAGCAAAAGCAGTTAAGTATTCTAAAAAAGAAGTAAAGTTGAACAAGTTCAACAAACTTCTTCGACCAAAAGTCTCTGAAGTAAAGAAAAAAACAAAAGTTGAAGAAAAGAAATCTAAAGTTTTAGAGCAAGAAAAGCCAGAAGAAGAGCAGGAAGAAGGACAAAAACCAAAAAAAGATGATTTGTACGACGAAGAATTGGCAGAATATTATCAAGATGAGGACGAATCGGACGAATTCGGAGATGACGAGTCTGCAGGAGATGAATCTTCAGGCGGCGGCGGAGGCGGCGGAGCAGGAGAGTTTGATGATTAGGTTTGCGAGTTCATAGTATTCACTCAGCGAATTTAAGATGATTGATTTTTTGTAAGTTAAAAGAACGGATATTGTGGTTTTTGAGAACTAATTCTTAATAATCCTTCTAACATGCCTTTACTCATTGGTTTTTCATCAGTTCGGGGTAATAAATTAATAAGATTCATTCTGGGTGAAGTACTTACACTTTCTGCTGTTTTTTTCATATTCTCTAATTTTTCTCTTATTTCTTCTTCGGAAAATGGAGCAGAGTATTCAAGCTTTAGCGTTCTTGCAATATCATGCAATCTTTCATAAGAACCAATAATGTATCCTCCTAATTCTGCAACTGATT
>JAHFKM010000023.1 GCA_023245385.1 archaeon | reverse complement strand
TCCTTTTTCAGCAGGAGCTTGTTCTTGACTTTTCACTTCTTCAGCTGGTCTTGGGTGATCAAAACTTATTTTTACAGGATTAAAAATAACTCTATCTTGTTGTAATTTATAACTGAACAAGGCGTTCTCATCTTCCAAATTTTTTAATCTTTCATTATCATTCACTTTTAAATTTAGAATAGACTTACTATTTTCACTTGGAGGAAAATGAAGGAGCAGTAGCTCACCTAAATTATTAGCTAAATATAACTGTTCTTTATAAGAGTTTACTTTAATTTCTAAAATTTTTTCTCCAGTACTTTCTTTTAGGTGTAATTCCCCTTGATACTGATCTTTTTCTGGAAATTGAGTAAGTTTAACATTATTTAAATTGTAGACTGTTGTCTGTCCTTTGAAACGTTTTGATGCGCTAGTCTCAAGATAACCTGAGTTAGGATTAAAGGTTAGTGTATATTCAAAGTTTTTGCTTAAAGATAATGAAGGGTTTTCTTTTGAAACTGAAATTTTTTTCGGCATTTTTATCAAATCTAAAGTATCCCATGAGTAGATCATAATATCGACATTATTTTGAGTAATAGAATTTACTAAAAAACCAAAAGAACTCGATCCTTTACTTTTAAGGAAAGACTCTACTTTTTCCTTATCTCCATCAACATTTTCACTTTCTATAGACTCGAGTAAATTCCCATTTTGTTCTAGGAGGTAAAACTTTCCTTGTTCAATTTGACTTCTGGATTCTTTAGGTTCTTCACTCTGATCTGTCTCGGTAGAAGTTCTTTCGATCGTAAATCCAATAAAGCTACTTACATCATTCCATTCGGGGTGATCATTTGTGCTTATACTTGCGAAGATCTCGTTTTCATTTGTAGATCCTTCAATCCATTGTTGATTTTCAACTGGAACTTCTTCTCCATCAAATTTTAAAATATAAGAAGTATCTTTATTTTTTTCAGGATCTTCGAAATAAAAATCAATCTTTTCATTTTTTTGATCAAATTCTGCTCTGAAGTTTCCAAGACCTTGTACACTCTTAGGTTTTTCAGGAGTATATTTTTGTTCTTTGAGTAGCTTCACAAAACCTTCATAGTCTTTTTTCAGTTCAGCGATTCTTTTGTATCCAGTTGCTTCATCAAACAATGCTTTCGCAGAATTTTTCACTTCAAGAGAATAATCTTGTAAGTTTTTATAATCTAAATTTTTAAATTGTTGTACTTGTTCAGGAACACGTGGAATTTTTTCAAAATTTTTAGAAAAAACAACACTGCTTCCAAGGAGAAGAAACATAAGTAGGAATACTCCTTTTATTTTCATGCTAAAACTCCACCAGCTCCATTAATCTCAACAACAGGTTCTTCTTCTTTTTGTTCAGGAGCAGCAGCTACTAGGTTTTTCAGACGATCAAGGATAGCGTCACGCGCCTTATTCAGCTCAAATAATTTTGCAATACTTTGGTCTTGAGATAATAGTTTCTCAGGGGGAACGTCTTTCTTCAGACCGAGTAATAGTTCTTGTTTAGCTTTCACATCTTGGATTTTGATAGATTTTTTATCGAGCCAGCAGGTTCCACGGTCAACTCCTGAAGAATCTTTTCCGCAAGATCCGACAGAAGCCCAGCGGGGAGGGTCAGCTGTAGGAAGAGTAGGGTTACAGACGCGTACAATTCCTGTCGTTAGAACGCCGTATTTTTCAGGTGTTGTTATACTTCCAAGACTGGCGCTAGTGGTAGGAACAGAGGGAACACAATCTTCTGGAGATTCGATTTTCTTTCCAGTTTCAGCTTCTGCTAATTTATCACTTAAATAATTTAAAGAAAATGCTGATGTCACCTTTCCAAATCCGCAGGATTCTTTTCCGTTGAGCATAATACAAATCTCGTTGTATCCTGACGTGGCGACTTTCTGTACGGTGTTTTGTGCGTATTGACCGCGGGCAATATTTGCGCTTTGTTGCAAGGTATCTCCTGGGAGGGTTACATACAAGGGAGGTAAACCTAGCTGTCTATTGACTAGATATACGGAATACGTAACTGCTTTATTTGGTTGGCCTGTTGCGGGATTCAAAGGTTCTGCGAACACGGCTTGTTGTTGTGCAAATCCAGTTCCTGCGTAGATATGATAAAATATTTTATAGTTTGAAAGTTCTTTTACATTTCCTGCGACATTTGAGACACTTGGAGACTCTCCAATGTTTTGCACGTAAGGAGCGTCATCGAAAAATGCGAAAAATTGTGGGGGATCTTCAGGTTCAGAGAGTTTATCTAAGACTTCACCTACAGTGGGTAATCTTCCGTACACTCCTAATCTGCACACCTGCGATCCAATTTCTTCGGTAGAAGAGCCTTTTAATGCGGCGACGTAAGTGTTAGAGTATTCTGTTGTGAAATAGTTAAATGATTGACCGACATTTTGTAAAGAGCTTTGAAAAGTCAAATATTCTGCTCCGCCTTCAGGTTCACCGAAAGCTTTTTCAGAGAGGTAATCAACAACAGCGCCTTTGATTTTAAAGAGATTGATCATTTCTCTCCATGCGAGTTCACAAATTCCAACGCTTCTGATATAGTCACATAGGCCAACGTTCTTGCCATCTTTGAGGTTTACTTCTAAACAATCGCTATAGGATTGTAAGAGTGTGCGGATATTTTTCAAGCCTGCTAATATTCCGGTTAAGCAGACAGGGACAAGAACGCCTTGTTTTATGTTTGGTGCGCATAAAATCGCGGAGCCAACAAGACCAGATTGAATGACGTCTGGAACGTTATATCTTCCTCCGAGGTTGCATCTTGAAGCTGGGCACATGACAGGGTCGCAGGCGTTAAAGAGTATTGTACAATCCTGCGCGTCCATCACGTCGATGCATTTTGGTGCGTTTAAGTTGAGATTTATTTTTGATTGTTTCATACTACATTTTATTTTTACTTTTCCACCGCTTTTTTTTGTTACTTCTCCAACTGGGTCTCCGTCATTTTTGCAGTGTTTCGCGTTTTGAATAATTGAAAGGTAATAATTTCTTAATTTTGCGTTTTCTGGTAAGGCTAAGGCGGATTCGTCACCTTTTTCAGCGAGCACATCGTCTCCTCCTCCATCACATTCCATGATTCCGTTCTGTCCGACATTCATTGCTCTGAATATTTTTATATCGCTATTTCCTTGATATCTTTCTAAAACTTTTATATATTCTCCGTTCATTCCTGTAGGATAACAATATGCGAGGCCTGAATTTGCGTCGTATTCGGCAGTGAGTTCTCCAGCGTTCTGAACATACGCGTAGTCTGTACTTCTCAATCCGCCAGCGATGTCAGTAATTTGAGAGGCATATAATTTAAAATTTGTTGGATGTTGTGATGTTTTTGTAATTAAAATATTGTTATTCATTAAAAGTTTCAAACCGGATAGAGAGGTTTTAGTCGGAGGCTGAAGATCTGTTGAAGTTTGAGCGTCTTGTAAAAAAGGAGTATTTTTTGTGATAAAAATATTTGAGGGATCAGGAGTGTTATTCAAAGTTTGTAGTTTAGTAGTTACACAATTATTCGCTTGATTTTTACATTCATTGTTCACCCGAGTCATCACGCTATCCACGCCTTCTTCATAGACTCTCACTTGTAATTCGCTTAATTTCACAAGATCTTGTGGTGCACTCGACGAATCATCAACTGATCCATCTGAATTGGCTTTTAAAATGATCGCGGTAGCTTCAGAGGGTTTTTCAGAATTAACAACAAGTGTGCGTAAAGGAACAATATCTGTTCTTCCTACAACTGTCTGTTTCAATTCAGTTGCTTGTTCAGCATAAAACTGAATCGCGCGTTTTTCAGCTTCTTTTTCATCAGCACCGAATGTTTTTGTAGGTAGCAAATCCTTCTTATTGTTCTCAAACAATGTTTTCGCTTGTTCATATTCATGTTTCTTCTCGAGAAACTTCAAACTGCTAAGGTCATTTTGCACAGTTGATTTCAGTGTTTCAGAGCCTTTTCCATCCAGGGCTTTTAGGCGTAAATATTCTCTGCATTGTTCGATCGTTGCGCCGAGTGTTTTTACTTCTTGAAATTTAACATCGCCGCATTGTTCTAAGTTTCCGGGAGTTTGACCTTTAAGTTGTTGATTCACTGACTCGATTGCTTTCTGATTGGCGTCAACATCGTTTGTAATTTCTTTGGAATATGAAGAAAGACATTCGTCAATAGTTTTAAAGGTAGTTCCTGTATTTACTTCATTTGTACATTTTTTTTGATACATTTTAGAAACGGTGGTTCTTGCTAAACTTCTTGCTGTTCCTCCGAGAAAAGAACTTTTTAGTGTGATAAACGCGAAGGTTACGAGACAAATTTTTTTCCATGTTCGTACGACAGCGTCTAATTTGTTTATCACGCTATCTAACTTGACAATCAATGCTCTTGTTGCGTTAATCTGATCTCTCAATTGTTCTGGTGTGAATTTAAATGGTCGGGGTTCAATGGGGATGTGTACTTGAAATGAAGATCGAGACAAGCCCTGGCCTGTTCCGGGAGTAATTGTAATGGAAGCTTCAGTGTTTGTTTCAAGATGTTTTAAATCGATGCTTACTGTTTTTCTCTCAATTTTTCCATCACTATCTTTAGTTTCATCGTAGACAAATTCATTATGACCTGTTCCTAGGGTTATGGTTTGTAGGGGAGGAGGAAATGTTTGTGTATAGTCTACTTTCGCATCTCTTTTTTCTACGACAATCGCATTCTGCTTGATCTGTTTGATCTCAATAAGATTCACTTTTTTTCTATTTAACAGCTGACCTTGGGGAATATCTGGAATTGTATCACCAACAGTTAAGGTATGCATTTGTCCGTCATTTACTGTTAGGTCAGCCTTTCCCATCTGGAGAGCGGAAGGGAGTTCTACTCTTTTCAGTTCAAATCTTACATTTTCATCTTCGAGAAAGACACTTCCTCCTTTTCCTCCAAAGCCTTCGCGCCATTTTTCGAGTAATTCTGGTTGTGTTGATTGTACTTTATCAGCGTAAGAGTATGCGAGAGAAGTCATGTCTATCTGAGCGTTTTTGCATTCTTCTTCATGATCTCGAGGAACAGCTCCATTGACAAGAGCACATTCTTTAAGAGGAATAAGGTTTTTTTTATAGATATCGAAGATTTCGAGATATGCATCCTTCTCTTCGCGTAAGCCAGGATAAGAAATAAGTATTTTTTTAAAACGATTCAGGGATTCGCATCCATATTGAGGAGAATTTTGAGGGCAATATTTTTCTTCTAAGTATTTTACAGAAGCGTCATCTAGTGGGGCGAGATCGAAGCTTAAGGTTTTTCCGCCAAGGTTTTGGCGTACTACTTTTTTAGAAGCGCCTGTAGCGATGTTTTTCAAGATGATTGTGTCTGTGAAAAAGTCTACATTTTCAATATCTGCCTGTACACGATCCATTGTTATTTTATCAAGATTAAATGTTAACGCTCTTTCCAGTTTTTGATTTCTGTCAAGGTTTTCTTTCTCGTGATTTATGCTTGAAATTTTCCAGTTTGATCCTGAATAAATCTGTCCTCCTTCGTTTGCTTTTCGAGAAAATGTTTTTCCATCAGTTGAAAGATCAAATAATGCGCGCTTGCCAGGAGATAAAATCTCATTCAGTTTAAAGAAGACAGTATCTTCAAAGGGATTTCCGCTCAGGCCTAAACGAAATGGGCGAGAGAGAGGAGTGGATCTACTTAATTGAAGTATTTGCACCTGACGACCAGCAGGTGCGTTCGCGGGACTAAACAGGGATAAGGGAAGCAATTCTTTATTATACACGATCAAGGTCACGCGATCATCTGTGACAGTCGCGGCTCGCACAAAGGCTTTTCCATTGGCAAATGAATTTTCTTCTTTGACAACTTTCTGTAAAAACTCAGGTTCGGTTTCAGGTTTTAAAGTGAGATCTTTCGTACCTCCGAGGTTCAAGAGGTTATTCGCGTTCAAATCAAAATATATTTCAGCAGTCAGGTCGAGGTTGATTACTGGGGTTTCACTGAGACTTTCAGAGATAATATCTTTCGGAAGAGAATTATTAAATACTGAAGTTTGTGGAGCTGAGGCGGTTGGTAGAGAAGTTTCATTTCTTAATTTATTGAGTATGATAACAAGATAGCCGAAATTATCTTTTGTAAATCCTGAACGTGGGGGAATGTAACGTACAGAGCGCACAAAGGTGTTTGTTTTATTCAAGTGTATGACAACGTTTTTGATTGAGGGTAATGAGGTTAATCCTGAAAGAGGGTCGCGTTCAGAAGGATCATCAGAGACAGGAGAGAGTAAAGAGCCGAAATCAGTAGCTTTCAAGGGGATAAATACGGGAGTGTCTTGTTGTTCTAAGAGTGAAGAGCGTACAAAGGGTGGGCTTGGCGTGCCAGCGTAAAGTATTAGAGCCTCACCGACATCTTGAGGATTTCCAAATGTTGTGCTAAACGCTGCGGAGAGGCGACTTAGAGGAGAAGAGGGTTGACTAAAAAAACCAACCTCACCAGGTGTATATCCGGCGAGTACGCTTTGTTCAGTGTTTGAATAGTGGGGAAGATTTTGTGGTGGTGAAGGATTTGTGTTAGCGTCAAAATTTTCAAAGGTTGCGGAAACAAGAGGAAGATTGACTAGGAGAATGATACATAGGATCGAGATCAGGACTTTTTTCATAGTTCAGGATACCTAAAAGAGGGATGTTCTTTATTATTATTTAAACTCGTCTGAATGTCAGCGAAACCTTCCATATCTGCGGGAAGATCATCTGTTAAAATATATAATATTAGGGGATCGTCGGAAGCTAATTTTTCACGGTCAAACTCGAATTCAAAAGAACCACCGCCGACTAAAGCGTTCTTCAAGTTTAATGAGGGAATTTCAGTAGAGAAACATTTTTCTTTTGTGAAAAAAAATCCTAACAAACCGTCTGCGCCAAGGTCAACGCATTTCTCAACAACTTTTTTCTCAGTGGTAATCGGCCAGGTACTTGTTCTTGAGATGTATGAATCAATGATATATGTTCCAGCGAGAAGTTTAAGTACATTTTTTGGTTTACAGGTATTTTTCAGACAAGTTTGATCCGAAGAGCAGTCTTCATCTTTTTTGCAGGAAGGATAGAAACAAGTAGATTTTTTGCATTCAAGACCTGGGCCACAATCTTCTTCTTTCTGGCATGAAGCGCCTGGGCTTTGGATGTTTATAGAAGTAGTAAACTTAGTGTCTTTATGTCTGAACTCAAAGGACACGAGCTCAGAACTGTAGGGATCGCGAACTTCACCTGTTTTTTTGTCAATAACTTTTATTTGGACTTTTTTTTCATAGATTGGTTCTAGAACAAGATCTACGTGCTGTTGTTCTTTTGTGTTTGTCGCGACAATAGCTTTGCCTGCAAAAAATCCTTCTTTTCTTCCTTCTATAAAACCGTTGACGCAGGGAGGTGCTAAGACTGTTGCGGTGTTTGAGCGACCAGCGACAGATCCTAGGGGACAGGATTCAGGAAAACATTTGAATGAAAGATCTACATTTTTCAAGGGGAGAAGTTGGTTTCCAGGATTTACTGTATAGGTATTCACAGTAAGAGGAGCTGAAGGAAAATCGCATAAGGGAGAATGTTCATCAGGGAGAGTTAAAGGGACAAGTCTGTTTTTACGGGGAAGGTTTCTGTCTAGAATTATTTCAGTAGCGAATTGGAAGGTAAATCCGTTTTTATCAGTTAAAGAAATAAGCACGGGATATTTTATTGTGTAGATGAAATGATGATTGTTCAGACAAAAATAGGAAGACAAAATTGATGTTACTAAGGCGCCAGTTTTTTTTGTTATGGGATCAGAGCGTAAGATATCTCCTTCAGAGGGGGTAATATCAACGAGGCTAGGCCAGCTTGGAAGGTAGAGTAAATTAACTGTCACATCTTTTCTCTTGTTCTTCATCGCGTCAAATACTAAATATTCTCCGTCTTTATTTTTTAGTTCATAGTTTGAGCCGGAGATTTTCATCGCGGCGACATTTTCGAACAAGACAGTTTTCAAGCGGTTGCTGACCTCAGTTTTTGACCAGATTTTTTCAGAACAGGAGAGGTCTGAGCCTGAAAAAGGAATTTCATTGTCATACGCGATCAAAATGTCTAGTGTTTTATTTTCAATAAAAAAGCCTTGGTTCTCTGCGTTAAGAATTTCAATAGCTGCGCTATACAGACTTCCGAACTGTGTGGGGACGTGACCGAGGTAGTTTTTCAACTCAAACTCGACACCTTTGAAGCTGAATGTTAAGGGAAATTGTACGTTCACGTCTACTTGTTCATCTTGTATGCTTACTGTGGTTTTAGGAACATCTGCGACAGAAACAAGTGTATATCCTTCTTCTAAAAATGAGGTGAGATTGTGTACGCATTCTGCAAAATGAGTAGTTACATATCCTGCGATATTTTGCTCAAGCTGCACCTTCGAAGGGATGTTCACTTCATCAATTCCTCTTCCGGATTCTCTAAACCATAAGGGAACTTGAAAGTCTGTGTTTGGTAAGACTTCTAAATTTTTTGGAATAGGGGTGATGCTTGAAACAGGAATAGGATCATTTGGTAAGGTAAGGTATCCTCCTTGACTTCCTATAACAGTAAGACTTTGAGCTGCGACACGTTCGACACAGGAATCGAGATAGGAGGCAACAGGTTGAAACTCGACAGGCACGCGTCCGAGATCAGCGCGCTGCTGTGAGAAAATGTTTTTTGTGACAAAATAGCGATACCCGAAATAGGTGCTGGCGAGAATCAAAATAATAAGACCGACTATTACAAAAACTGTCACCTGCCCCTTTTTATTCATAGAGGTAAAAATTCACTTTAACCTATATAAAGATAACTATCAGAATTAAAAATATTTATTTTATAATTCATAGTGCGCCTTGACTTCATCCATTTTTATCTTAATATCTTTAATAGTTGTAGAACCAATAAGGTGTGCTCCGGTAAGGAAAAAATAGACTACAATCCTGGTTGTTTATTTTGGTTGTGGTGATGGGCCCAGCAGGATTCGAACCTGCGACCTCCTCCACGTCAAGGAGACGTCATGACCGCTAGACTATGAGCCCGATAGAAAGAAGGTGAGAACATTTTATTTTAAAAGCTTTGTATTTCTAGTTCAAAAAAATTATTCAAAGAAATTTTAAAAGGAATTTTCCTAAACCTAGTTTTATTTTTCCAAAAAAGGATGTTGCTTCGATGTTAATTTTTCCATTATCAATTGCGGTAAAAACTTCTTGTCTGGGATTTGTTGAATCACGAATATGATTGATCGTAGTTTCTGAAGTTTTCAGGATAAGTGTAGGGTTTTCAGACTCTCTAGAACTTATTTTTTTTATTTTCTTATTTGTGAGCTCAATAAAAAAAGTTCTTTGCGTTCCATCATTTTGGGTGAGATCAATATTCACACGTTCGTTTTGTCCTAGTCCGGGAATACTGGTCAATTGTCTATTAAAATTTCCAAAGTTCTGAGGAAGAATTCCGAACTGATTAAGGGAAGATAAAACAGAATCATCTACACAAGTATAATCATTGATACATCCATCAGTACCATATTCTGGAATAGGATGATATCCTGCTTCGCAATCGTCCATAAATGTTGGACAATTTACTGGTGGTTGGGGGGTAGTAGGGGTATTTACAGTCCAGAGAGGTGTATTTGGTTGGGCAATTGAAAGGTTTCCTCGTTGAGGAACAAGAATTGGTTCGCCTCTGCGAAGAATCAGGCCGTTACTTCCAATAGCATAGCATGCGCCATATCCGCACTTTGTTTTATACATCCATGGAACAGGTAAAAGTCCAAGAGGGCTGCTAACACTTGTTGAAGCAAAATTCCACGTCGTTCCTGCATCTCCGCTTTCAAGTAATATACCTTCACCTGTAAGAATTCCGAGTGTTGCATTTTTCCATTCAATATCTGTAAAAAGACCGCCCTGTTGAGTGTCTAGGGGAGATGCATCTACAGCTATCCAAGCTCCTTCTCCTATTTTTTTGTAAATATTTCTTCCCCATCCAGCTAGCCAGCAAGTGTTATCTGTTCTTTTACAAGTTACACCACTAAGGCTTACATCATCTACAGTTGTAATATCACCCCATGTTGCTCCGCCATTTATTGTTTTTAAAATAGTATTTTGACCGACAGCTAAGCCGTAGTTGCGATCTTTAAAATATATTCTTGTAAGAGTGCTGTCTAGGGGATTATATCCTGACGTCCATCTTATTCCATCAGTGGTTCTGATAATTCCATCACTTGAACTTGCGGGAAATCCGACAGCGATTGCTTTATTCTCACCCAGACAGGCTATACTGTTCAGGATTCCATTTCCTGGATAATCTTGAGAGAGCCAAGAGATGCCTCCATTTTCTGTTTTTAGAAGAGCAGCTCCTCCGACAATCCATCCTTTGTTTAGGGAATTAAAACAAATATCTTTTAATATTGTTGTGGAAGGTAAACTTGTAGGAAGAGGAACTTCAGTCCATGAACTGCCTCCATTTTCTGTTTTTAGAAGAATAGGATGCCCGCGAGAACCAGCGCCTTCGCCTCCTACAATCCAGGCTTTCTGTTCGTCCATAATAAATATTCCGTGCAACATTTGTGTTGTTCCGGAATTAGAATCAGTCCAGTCTTGCGCAAAGGAGATGGGTATAACTAAAAGAACAAAGAAAAGAATAATTTTTAAGCTATGATTCATTATATTTCTACTTGTATTCTTGTATATAAATTTTTCCAGAATTTTTTTACATTTGAGACGTTTTTATTTTGTAAAATAATTTTTTTTTACGAAAGTTATATAAATGAGCTTTACGATGAATTGGGTGTATGGCAAAAAAAGAAGTTGTTCTTATTTTTATTCTTCTTAGTATTCTAATTTCTCTTTGTGCAGTAGCGGAAGATGCTGTTATGAGCACTGGTGTGGAAGTTAAAGAACAGGTTAAATGTGTTTTTAAAGATACTCAAGAAAAACAGGAATGTTATGCTGATAATGGACGATTTAGTTGTAGTGGTGTTGGTGCTTGTCTTGTTTATATTTCTGGGGTACAGGGAGATAAAATTATTTGGAAGAGTTCCTGTGGAGGATATGCTTACACAATTTTAGATAATCAAG
>JAHFKM010000094.1 GCA_023245385.1 archaeon | reverse complement strand
CAGGAACATTAAAAGTTCTTGGTACCCAACTTGCGGGAGAAACAACAACTCCTCTTACACTTGGTGTAAAACCACTCGCGTGTGTTGCTGGAAAAGTTGGAAGGTTTAATGTGGATATTAACAAACCAGAGGATGATGATACCTTCCCAGCAGGAGAAAGCATTCCTGTAGAAGTCAATGTAGAAAATAATGGGGCAGATGCAAGAGTCGCTCTCGAAGCAGTTCTCTATAATGAAAACAAAGATAAAGTAATAGACAGAGTCACTACAGACAGAAACATTGATAAGGACGATGAATTTACATTCAAATTCAAACTTGACCTTGACAGCAGATCTAAATCAGACGATGATTACAAAATCTATATCAAAGCGTATGATAAAAATCATGAAGAAACAAGTTGTAATGACCAAGAAGATATAAATATTAGGGTAGAAGAGATTACAGATAAGGTGATTGTAGACAGCTTTACAATATCACCGGTAAGTCCTACTTGCTCAGAACAAGTCTTCGGAAATATCCGCCTTCTCAACAAAGGAAGCAACGATGCAGATGTTAAAGTAGCGGTTGTAAACTCTGAACTTGGATTGAATGAACAAAGTCCTGGATTCACTCTTGATTCAAGTGGTCACAGTAACTCTGACAGAACAATCAATTTTGCCTTTAAAGTTCCTCCAAACGCAAAAGAAAAGAGCTATAATATCCGAGCGCTTGTGGATTATAATGGTGGACTTTCTGCTTCAGCAGAACGAACAATTACTGTCTCAGATTGTGTTCCAAAAGCAGCAGTTGTAACGCCACTTCCGACAGTCACGGGAGCAAGCACAACACCTATTTCAACTGGTACAAACACACAAACTGAACTACCAACAGTAGTTTACACGACAAAGGGTGTCTTTGACAATCTTGGCGCTGTTCCAAGCGCTGTTTGGATCTTAGCTGATCTTGTCTTGGTGCTTTTGGCTATCTTCCTTCTTGTTGGAGTTACAAGAAGGAGAAAATCTTATTAATTTCCTTCTTTTCTTCTTTTTTTATGAATCTTTTACATATTACAGAAGAAGTGCTTTCTTTAGAAAAAGAGCTAAAGGAAAAACCTTTATTGACAAATAAACAGGAAGTTATTGGAGAACTTGGAAGGCTTTTAACGAACGCGGTAGATAAAAGAACTTCTGGAAAGAATAGTATTGCTTTCTCAGGGGGAGTAGATTCTACATTTCTTGCGTTTATGTGTTTTAAATTAAAAAAACCATTTGTTCTTTACAATGTTGGTGTTAAAGGTGCTTCAGATGTGGAGTGGGCCAGTAAAATTGCTTCGTTCTATGGCTGGAAGATGAAGCAAAAGATCTATACACTTGAAGAAGCAGAGGAAGTTTTTAAGAATGTTGTTAAAATAATTCCTGATCCTACTGTTGTGAAAGTAGGAATAGCTACGCCGGAGTATGCGGTCTTAGAAATGGCGAAAAAAGATGAGTGCAAGATCTTACTTGGAGGTTTGGGATCAGAAGAAATTTTTGCTGGTTATGAAAGACACAAAGAAGCGTACAGACAAAATAAGGTTCATGAAGAATGCTGGGCTGGGTTAAAAAAAGTTTTTGAAAGTGATCTTCTTCGTGATCTTGCGCTTTTGAATCATTTTCAGATAAAGATGGAGTGTCCTTTTTTAGATAAAGAGCTTGTGAGTTATGCTATGCAGATTTCACCTGGGCTTAAAATTAACGAGCAGTATAAAAAATTGATTTTTCTTGAAACTGCGCTTTCTTTAGGTTTAGAAAAAGAATTTGTGTTTAGACCAAAAAAAGCAGCGCAGTATGGATCAGGATTTCATTCGGCGATGGAGAAGATATCAAAGAAAAAAGGATTTAAACTTAAGCAGGATTATTTGAATAGTTTAAAATGAATTTTAATGAAAAAGTCTGGGAACTAACGAAAAAAATTCCTTTCGGGAGAGTTTCAACTTATAAAGAACTTGCAAACGCATTAAACGCCAAGGCGTATCAAGCTGTTGGAAATGCATTAAACAAGAACCCTTACGCGCCTGTTGTTCCTTGTCATCGTGTTGTTAAAAGTGATGGAACTTTAGGTGGTTTCGCCACTGGTTGCGAGAACAAAATAAAACTCTTAGAACAAGAAGGAATTATGATTAAAGAAAATAGAATCGTAGATTTTGAAAAGAAAATGATTCGATTCGGTACAGTCCAAAATGTGAGTGATTTTTAGAAATCGTTTCTCGCGGAACATCTTGTCAGTGTAGGGAAATCTATAATCTTAAAGATTCTCTAAAAGAACAGATAAAGATGAAAACAGCGAGTCTCCAAAAGAAACAGCATTAGGGATTATATTTGGGGAAAAATTTCTTGAAACCTATACTCAACTACAAAGTAACTTACTATGCGCTCACCAACAAGAGAGCGATATTTCAAACGGGAATTATCGGAAGAGATTTTAGGTCTATAGATTATGATAATGTTCAAAACTCGTCTGTTAATGTTGGAATTTTAGGAGTTCTCTTCAGGGTAGGAGATGTGCGTATCTTTACAGGAGAGCTGGAAACCGTCCAGACAGGGAATAATAGTAGAATCCAAGCAAAGTACGACGCATTTACATTTGTACCCACACCTTATGAGGTTCTTAAACAAATCCAGAAACGAACTTCACATAAAAAAGAAATATTCTACGCTGGAAAAGTTGCTTAATTTAGAATTCTACCATTTACTTAACTCACCTTACATTTTTTAAATAATTTTTGCGAGGAACTCTTTTGTCTTTCTTTGTCCAATGAATCATCCATGCTCTCTTTCTTCGCCTAGAGCTTTCTTTTTCAAAAAT
>JAHFKM010000093.1 GCA_023245385.1 archaeon | reverse complement strand
ACCTAAAAGTAAAGGATAAGAGTAGGGTAAAGAAATGTCTTAAGGCCGTTTAGAATATTTTTTCATTTCTTCCTTCTTCTTATTTTCAAGATATTTAGGGGTATAAGTAATAACTTTAAAACTAGGATCATATCTAAAAAATTTACTTAAACTATGATTAATATCTTTAAGAGTATCTGAAATTTCATTAATGGGGGGCTTCCCTATTTGGTGATAGTTTCTAAAATGTTTAAGAGATATCCTTCTTTCTACTTCTGATTCTGTTCCATAATTGTCTTCATAGGTAATTGTAAGATTTAAATCCCAATTTAGGTCCGGTTTTTCTACAAGGTTTAAAAGGAAGAATTTTAAACTACCAGAAGGTTTAAGGAAAGGTATACCCTCTTTAATAAAACTACTTTCACTAAAACTTATGTCCATAAATGTTTCCTTTTTTAAATGTTCATTAACTTTGAATTTTATGTTATAAGCTGCAACTTTGCCAGCATTCACAATTTCAAAGTCTATAAAATTTACCCACTCATTTCTAGGATTAAGACTAATTCCAATCTCTGGAGCATCTTTAGGGTTTAGAAAATAAGTTATGGAAACTGTTGCAAATATAAAAGATAGTCCTCCCAAAAAATAGTCCAATTGAATTTGATCTAATAAAAACAACACCAATAATAATAAAGGCGTTACAAATATTAGAAAATTGAGTCCCTTCTCAACAATTGTTCTAAATTTCATAAAACAAATCCCCCAAGGGATGTTTAAAAGACTTCCTAAAAACGCCCTCTTTTGTCTTATCCTAGAATGTAGATTTGTTTATAAATAAACGTGACTCATTTTTTAGTTAATGTTATCTATCGATTACAAAGACCGAGCTCGCTTTCACCTCAGTTTAGGAATTTTTCTTATCTTTAGCGGAGTTCTTCTCTTTTTCTCAGCTTTCTTAGTAGGATACGAAAATTTAGATAAGATTGATGAAGACTTAGATTCAGTAATATTATATTGCCAAGATGAGAATAATAATAATTCCTCCAGTTTAAACATAAGTAATTTCTGTTACAATAAAGAACAAAGAATCAAATCGAAGTTAGACCTTTTAGTTGATCTAGGAGATTTTATAAAAATTCTGATTGGAATATGTTTTATTTTGGGTCTATTAAACACTTTTTATGGTTATTATCATTTATACCAGCAAGAAAAATCTAGGGGAAAATAACAATGAGACTCTTAATCTATTTTTCTGTTATCCTGCTTCTCTTTTGTTTTTAATATAGTTCTCAACTAGGAAGAAAAGAAACTACCCTAAAAGCTCTTTCTTCAAAGTCTTGTGGGCAATGTTAATCTTTTGAAACATTTCTAAGTCCCCACCCATATCCGGATGATGTGTCTTAGACAAGTCCTTGTACTTCTTGGTCATTAACTCAAAATCAAAACTATCGTGACTCACCCCTAAGACTTCTCGAGCTTCTTTACGTTTCACCGCAACATCTTTGTCTTCTTGAAAACCAAAGATAAAATCCTCAGCAGACTTCTCTTTGGACAACACAAGCTGCACTTCTCGTTCAATAATACAAGACACTAAGTAGAGGTTTTCTATATAGCGCAGGGCAGTGTAGGAATAGGAAAGATTCTGGCCGTCCATGTACCAGGACACAGAGGCAGGGGCACGTTTAATGACAATGGTTTCTTCTTTGACAGAAATAAAGTCTTCGTGGACATTAAGCTTTTTCAAGTTTGTAATAATCATATTCTTGAACTGTAAAGCCTTACGACTAGAGGCTTGCTTCATATCAAAAGCAGGAAGTTCATATCCACGTACTTTTATCGTTGCCATACACTAATTTGGCTCAGAATGGCTTTATAAAGGTTAGGGTGAAGAAAAAAGAAAGGTATTTATTGATATTCCGCTTGTAATTTAAGGTGAAAATACCTAAAAAAAGGGATATGAGATACTCTGATGGTAAGAGAGGAACTTTTTAGGATTTTATCATGAAAACGAAGAAAGATCTCTCACTGAAAGAATTACTCTTTTCTTTTTTATTCTAGAATTATTTTATTGTCGTGACTTTGTAGACTTTGCCTTTCTTATCATAGGTCGTCCACTTGCCTACTTGTTTGCCTTTGTCAAAGAAACCTGAACGCATCTTTGTTCCATCTTTACGGAACCACTCCCAGTAGCCGTCACATACCCCCTTGTGCATGTTCCCTTTTGCCCAAAGACTTCCGTCTTTATGCCGTATTGTTTTGTTTGGCATTATGCTTGCTCTAAATCCTTTATATTTAACTTTTTCATCTGCAACATTTTTGCCATTGCTTTTGGATTTTTTGCAAGAATGTCTTGTATATTTGAGGGAATAATTTGCCAGGAAATACCAAACTTATCTTTGAGCCAGCCACATTGTTCAGATTCTTTCACTGCAGAGAGTTTCCCCCAGTAGAGGTCAATTTCTTTTTGCGTGTCACAATTAACAATAAAAGAAAGAGATTCGTTAAAAGTAAACTTATGGGGACCCGTACCGTCCATTGCATCAAACTCTTGTCCTTCTATTACGAATGAAGCGTGCTTGACTGTTCCTTGTTTTCCCGGTTCACCTTTTTCATATTTGAGCATATGATCAACTTTTCCTTTGAAGACTTGCGTGTAGAACTTTACTGCTGCTTCAGCTTTCCCCAAATCTTTTCCTACAAATAATAAAGAAGGAGTAATATGGGACTTTGCTTCCGATAAAAAAAGTTGCCAAGACAAACCAAACTTGTCTTTGATGAAGGCATATTTTTTACTAAAGGGATAGCTGTCTAGAGGCATCATGACTTCACCACCTTTGACTAAAACATTGTAATAATT
>JAHFKM010000092.1 GCA_023245385.1 archaeon | reverse complement strand
TAAGCGTTGCGAAGGTCGTAGCGAATTGCAAAGATTTTTTTTTCCATAGTGTCCTTCTCTGTATATTGTTGTTATTATTCTACCTGCTTGAATCTGCTTGTCTTTCTACTTCTAGTTTTTTCGCGAGAGCTTGGCTGGTCATATCTAGGCGGTAGGCTTTGGTGATTTCTTCAGCGAGTGCTTCGTGTATTTTTTTCTTTGAGTCAAAACTTTTTCCATAAGCGCCTTGGGTTAATTGGCGAAGTGCGTAGTCTATTCTTCGTTGTGGTGCGCAGTCTACTGCTTGGGGGTAGCGTGCTCCACCATATTCAATAGTTGTGATTTCTTCTCGTGGAGCTGCGTTTTCAACAGCTTTGACAAAGACTTTGAGAGGGTTTTCTTTGGTTTCGCGTTCGATAATTTCAAAAGCTTGGATAACGACAGAATAAACATGTGCGCCTTTTCCTGTATTGTGGCCTGAGCTGTATTTGTGTTTTTTTCCTTTGTGACCTGTGACTTGAATTTTTCCCATAAGGCGTTCAACGATATGGTATTTGTTTTTTCCGAAGCGGAATTTTGCTTCTCTTCCTGAGCTTTTTGGGACAAAGACTGGGTTGATATTAAGATATTTTCTAAGTCCTGGGTCTTCTACGTGAACGTCTTTTGTGCTCCATTTTTGGAAGAGGAGGGTTTCTGTCATTATCTTCTTCCCTTTTCGATCTTGCCTTTTAAGAGTGCGTCTAGACTTTGATCGTTTACTTTGATAACTTGCCAGCGGATGCAGGGGATGTCTCCTTTTGCTCTTCCCATTTTTCCTCCGATGCATTCGACAACAACTTCGTCATGTTCATTGATAAGTTTTTGTGCTCCGTCTCCGGGCATGAATGCGGTGATTTGTTTTCCATTTTTGATGAGTTGTACTTTTGCTGATTTTCTTAAACCGCTGTTTGGTTGTTTTGCTTCAATTTGAACTTTTTCGAGAACAATACCTTTGGCTTGAGAGCTTCCTTCTAGTGGGTCTGCTTTTTCTTTAAGGTGTAAAGCTCTTTTGATGTACCATTTGTTGTGCCATCGGGCTGCTTTTCTTTTCATTTTTAGGCGTTTTCCAGCCATGAGTCCATTAGCTTTATTTCCCATTACTCTGTGTGATTTTGCTGTTCTTTTTAAGGCTTACTGTTACTTTATTTTTTAAGGGGAATAGAAAATTTTGGAAAGAGAAAGTAATTTTTTTCATAGAAGAATATTTTAAGGGAGTTGAAGAATAACTATAAAAAGTATAAGTGTTTTCAAAAGGATAATGAAAAAAGTTTTGTTAAAGCTTGTAAAAGTAGAAGAACTTACTCCGACAGTTAAGGAGTTTACATTTACTTCTAGTGATGGTGTTATTTTTAAGACTGGTCAGTGGATGATGCTTGAGCTTCCTGAGGGAGGGCAGATTTTTAAGAGGTCTATGTCGATTGCTTCTCCGGAGTATGAGAAGAACAAGCTTGATTTTTGTGTGAAGCGTGTTCCTAATGGGAGGGGAGGATCGAAGGCGATGCATCTTTTAAGTGTTGGTCAGACTATTCAGGCTTCTGGTCCCTTTGGGCTTTTCACGCTTCGTGCTCCTTTTGAGGGAGATATTATGCTGATTGCTGCAGGGTCTGGGATTTCTCCGTTTAAAGCTATGATTCTTGATTTATTAAAAGATAAAAAAGTGAAGAATGAAGTATATTTGCTTTTTGGGAATAGGACTGAGGATGAGATTATTTATAAAATTTTTTTTGAGGAGCTTGCGAAAGAACACAAAAATTTCCATTTTATTCCTGTTCTTTCTCGAGCAGGTGAAGAGTGGGGTGGAGAAAATGGGCGCGTTCAGGATTTGGTAAAAAAGTATTTTTCTTCTGGAAAGAATAAAGATGTGTATATTTGCGGGATGAAGGAGATGGTTTTAGATGTTGTTGCGCTTTTAGAAGAAAAGGAGTTTGATTCTAAGAGGATTTATTTTGAGCGTTATAACTAAGAATTTATATAGGTGTATTCTTATTTGGGTGTGATGCGTGTCCTTACTGAATATATTGCTGAGTTGTTTTTGGAAAAAGAGGGTTTTCCTATTGTTGAGAAAACATTGTGTAAGACCGAGGCTGAGGCTTTGAAAGTTTCTAGAAGGTATTCTTTTCCTGTGGTTTTGAAGGTTGTTTCTGGAGAATTGATTCATAAATCTGAGAAGCATGCTGTGCGGATAAATGTAGGTGAGGAGAATTTTCATCAAATATTTAAGGAATTAGAAAATGTAAAGGTGAAAAAAGAAGGTATTCTTGTGCAGCGTTTTGTTGAGGGTACGTCGCTCTTAGTGGGTTTGAAAAAAGATCCTACTTTTGGTCATGTACTGGCAGTTGGTCTTGGTGGAGTGTATACTGAGTTGATAAAAGATATTTCTTTGAGGATAGTTCCTGTGACAAAGAAGGATGTAAAAGAGATGTTAGAAGAATTGAAGTGTTATAAGGTTTTGCAAGGGTATAGGGGGGAGAAGATAAATTTTGAAAAACTTGAAGAGATAATGTTAAAACTTTCTAAGCTCGCTGAGCGCTACTCTAATCTTGAGGAGTTGGATATTAATCCTTTAATTATAAACGAGAAAGAAGCGAAGGTTGTTGATGCGAGAATTGTGTTTGGATAATTTTAGGAATTTTCCTTAGTTTTATTTATCCCGTGTGGGTTTAATACTCCGCAGCTTGCTGCGATTGGGATAGCCGAGACACGAATAGTTTTATTTGCATTTTTATTCCGGTGCCGAGAATACTGCGTGGTTTGGAATCGCAATGAAAACCCGCAGATGAACGGCACAAATACATCAGAAACATTTTTCTAACTAAACTTACA
>JAHFKM010000091.1 GCA_023245385.1 archaeon | reverse complement strand
AGTCAATCACCTTGAAGACGCACTAACAGAACCATTAAACGATCGAGGCATTAAAATTGTTAAATCACACCAACAATATAGACTTCCTAATAGAATCATTGCTTATTTTTCAACGCTTCACTTTCTAGGATACAGTGATACTAACCTTACTCTTAGTGGAAGTCATCCTGAACCAACCCTAAGGATTTTAGCAAAACTTTCTTTGGAAAATGAAAAGAATATAAACTACGCCGACTACCTTTCTCTTTGTGATCCAACTTGTTAACGAACTTTTAGAAAAATCAAAGCAAACCCATCTCGTTACCTCTTCAAACTCTCAGCAAAATCGCAGGATTCGAACTTCAACTCCAACAAGATGCACAAGGTCAACTTAAAGTTATCAACAATTAATTACTCTTCCACAATTCTCGAAGTTCAAATTGAAAAAAAAAAAAGATTTACGTTTTGAACTCCTACAAATCTCTAAAACCGATTTTGAACGTCTAAACTACACACTCCTCTTTTTCAATCTCCCCAACTCTCATCAACAAAGAAGCATTCCGAATGAATATTGAAAAACATGGAACAAAAATTCACATCATAAACGAAAGAATTTTACCCTTCACAGAATAAAACTCTTCAGCTCCTCCTGAAAAACAAGCTTTTTATATATGATCCATATAGGATCTTTACCTATGCTTCCTGGAATGAATCAGAAACAGCTTCAACAAGCAATGAAAAAGCTTGGCGTGAAACAAGAAGAAATTCAAGCATCTGAAGTTATTATAAAATGCAACAATAAAAATCTCGTGATAAAAAACCCAAACATCCTCAAAGTTAACATGATGGGACAAGAAAGTTTACAGATTACCGGAGAAATTCAAGAAGAAACAATCACCGAAGAAGACATCACTACAGTAGCAGAACAATCACAAACAACAAAAGAGGAAGCAAAAAAAGCCTTGAAAGAAACAAACGGAGACTTAGCTGCGGCAATCCTAAAACTTAGTCATTGACAGATGGAGAACACCTTTCAAAATTATGTCAAAGACGCAGAAAAAGCCTTTCAAACAGCAGATCACCTCGCGTATGTTACCCTCCCTTTGCTCAAAGAAAAAAAACTGCTTATTCCTATTATCGAAAATATTGATAAAGCTCTAAGCAAAAGTATGCACGCACTTTTTCACCATACACACACAACACCCCCAACACACTTTGATGAACAAGTCACCCTCCTTGAAAAAATCATCCCAACATACAAAATCAATAAAGAACTTATCCTTATCATAAAAGAGGTACGAACAATTATGAAACACCATGAAAAAAGCGCAGTAGAATTTATCAGAAACAACAACTATGTCGTTTGTGATGATAAGTACAGAATAAAAAAATTAGATGAAGAACAAGTTAAAAGCATCCTCTTCCACACAAGACCATTCATCCAGTTCTTGAGGAGTCTTCAATGCTAGAATCAGAAAGAATCGAAAGCCCAGAAGAAGAACTCAAACGAGCAGACCACTTGGTGTTTGTTTCTTTAAAATATACACGAACCTGCGATGTCATGAAAAACGCTATCAAACGCATGATCGCAGCTTTTGAACTCGCCTTCGATGAATACCTCGAAGAGGAAAAACTAAACAAAACCTTAGAAGAACTCCCAACAACAGCAAAAGAGAAAATGACTCTTATGAAAGACTTACTCGGATCACAAGGAAGAAAATACTTTATTCTCTATAATCTTCTTAAAAAAATAGACAAGGCAGAATATGTCGCACTTGAAGAATTCAGAAAAAATGTCACCTTACGCGTAGATATAGGAAAACCCCTTGATATAAAAATGACACACCTCAATGACTACTTAAAAACAACAAGGGAATTCGTCGCTTTTTTACGCCAAAAACAAAAATGAAAAATAAAAAAACAAGAATAATAGCTGTTGTCTCAGCAAAAGGAGGCGTTGGAAAAACAACTACCGCAATTAACTTAGCGATGGCTCTCAGCTCTTTCGGTAAAGAAACAATCTTAGTCGATGCAAACCTTCTTACACCTAATATTGGTGTTTATTTAGGCGTCCCCATCTTACCAGTAACACTCCATCATGTCTTGAAAGGAAAGAAAACACTCTCACAAGCAGTATACTTACATAAATCAGGAACAAAAATCATACCAGCAAGCATTTCTTTTCAAGATATTAAAAAAATAAACTTTGAAAAACTGCCCAAAGTCCTAGCAGAACTTGACGGAACATCAGAAATCGTTTTACTAGACACCCCAGCAGGTCTTTCCAAAGAAACAATCGCACCACTTCTCTCCGCTGATGAAATTCTTCTTATCACAAACCCTGAAATGCCTTCTATCACTGACGCCTTAAAAACAGTAAAACTCTGCGAGGAACTACACAAAAAAATACTCGGCGTTGTCGTAACAAAAACAAATTCTAAAAACGCCGACATTCCCTTAAAAGACATCGAATCCTTATTAGAACTAGAAATTCTTGGCATCATCCCAGAAGACAGAAATGTCAAATACGCGCAGGCACAAAAAAATGCAGTTGTATCTACACATCCTACCAGCGCTGCTGCTATTCAATACAAAAAATTAGCCGCAGAATTAATCGGACAAAACTACAACGAAAATATTCAAGAAAATTCTTTTGTAGACCTCATTATGAGATTCTTTAATATCAAATAATTACAACCTTTCTTTGTTTATAACTTTTCCCCATTCATGATTTCTAATCATATACATTTGTGAACTACTACGGACTCCGCTTGCCCTGCTGGGCTCGCTAAAGCTTCGTAGCGTCCTGAGTCATCGAATCTGCTGATTGCAGATTTCTCGTTCAGGCTTGTATTCCCGTGGTTCCCACG
>JAHFKM010000090.1 GCA_023245385.1 archaeon | reverse complement strand
AAAACATGAAAAATAAACAGACGTTCTCATTAAAACCTAAAATCTCCCAAGAATAAAACAACAACCATTCACAAGATTAAGACTGTGGGCTTAATCCCCCAATCTCAATTCGGAGATACTGAAATAAAGGAAACTTTTAAGGATTACTATTAAAAGGAAGAAAGAATTTTTATAGGGGATTTAGCGATAAGAGTGATTTCCAAATTAGAGGGGGGGAAGTTTGAGGAAGAATATATGAAGAGTCTGATAAAAAGAGGTCATGGTGGGGGGGATGACTTTGTTGTCGAAGTGTTTGGTTTAGATAGGGAAAAAAAGAAAATTAAAATTCTTCAGGATTTTGAAAAAGGGTAAGATAGAAATCTCAGTTGGATAGAATTTTGTTGATCAGGGATCTGAACGTTTAATGGATGCGACTGGCGGGAATCGAACCCGCGTCTCAACCTTTTTCCGTTTGATAAAACTTTTCGCAAAAAAGTTTATTGGGAAGGTCGAATTATACCATTTAACTACAGTCGCGTTGGAATAATAGGAAAGGAGAATTGAATAAAAAGCTTTACATTACTTTGCTGCCTTCTTTTATATCCTTTTCAGGTTGGATAAGTGTTACTTGTGATCTGTCTGGACTTTCAGCAGCGAGAAGCATTCCTTGGCTTTTTATCCCTTTCATGATTTTTGGAGCGAGATTGACGAAGATAATACATTTTTTTCCTTTAAGTTGTGAAGGTGTATAGAATTTTTTTAAACCTGCGCAGATTGTTCTTTTTTCAGTTCCGAGATTGACAGTTAGTTTGTATAATTTATCTGCGCCTTCGATGTCTTCCACGTTTTCTATTCTCGCGACTTTGAGTTCTATTTTTTGCCAGTCTTTAAAATCAATGGGGGTCATAATGCCTTCTATTTTTGGAGATTTATTAAGATTTGTGTTTGCGATTTTGGGAGTTGCTTCTATTTTTGTAAAGAGTATTTCAGATTTTTTTATTTTGTTTACTTGGAGTGGAGTTTTCAGAGCTTTCAAAGAGAGTTCAAAATTAAAGGTTTGGGAGATTTTCTTGCAGCTTGCTGGCATAAAAGGACTAAGAAGAATAGTGACGTCTTTGATTGCGTTTGAAATTTCGTAAAGAACTTTTTTATCTTTGCTTTCCCATGGTTTTTTATCTTGAACAAAAGTATTGCAAGCGTCGATGAAAGTGAAGGCTTCGTTCAGAGCTTTGTCAAATTCGAATTTGTCCAAATAGGAAAAGAAAGTCTTAATTAATTTTTCAGATTTTAGATGGGTTATTTTAGTTTTGGAAATTCCATATTTTTCAGCGAGTGTGGAAACACGAACAATAAGGTTACCTAGTTTATTAGCCAATTCGTTGTTGTGACGATCGATCAAAGAAGATTCGGAAACATTACCATCACTTCCAAAAGAGATATTTCTCAGAAGATAGTATCGGACGCTATCTGCACCATAAGTTGCGGTTAAATAAACGGGGGAGATTACGTTTCCAAGAGATTTTGACATTTTCTGTCCATTGACCATAAAGTAACCGTGGATAAACATCATTTTAGGGATTTTATATTTTAAAGCGAGTAACAATGCGATCCAGATTGTCGCGTGTACCCGTGCGATATCTTTAGCCATCAATTGAACATCAGCAGGCCAGAATTTGTCTTGATTAGTTTTTAGTCCGGAGACATAATTCCAAAAAGCATCGACCCATACAAAACAGGTGTGTTTTTTATCAAAAGGTAATTCAATTCCCCAGTAAATTTTTTCTTTCAGACGAGATATTGAAATATCTTTTAGTCCTTGTTCAATAAAAGTGATTATTTCTTTTCTTCGTTCTTCAGGTAGGATGTTTAGTTTTCCACTTTTGATTAAACGCAGAAGTTTGTCTTGGAATGTTGATAATTTGAATAGGTAAGCTTCTTCTTTTCTTAGTTCTACATCACGATTATGAAGGGGGCATTTTCCGTAGGTTAAATCTGATTCTGTTTTGTATTGTTCACAGCCCACACAGTAAAACGCTTCGTAAAATCCTTTATAGATATATTTCTGGTCATACAATTTTTGAAGTATTTTTTTTACTTCCTTTTCATGATAAGGATTAGTAGTTCGGATAAAATTGTCGTTTGAAATATTGAGCATTTTAAATGCTTCTTGAAATGCTTGAGCAATTTTATCTACAAATTCTTGAGGTTTTTTCCCTGCTTTTTCAGCAGTTTCTTGAATTTTCTGTCCATGTTCATCTGTTCCAGTTAAGAAAAAAACTTCTTTTCCTAAAAGTCGATTCCATCGAGCTAAGACATCTGCGGAAATTGTAGTATAAGCTCCACCGATATGAGGTAAAGCATTTGTATAATAGATTGGAGTAGTAATATAGAATGTTTTTTTTATCATGTTGAAAAATAACAAAAGATCCTATAAAAACTTATTCTTTTAAGGAGATTGAGAATTATTTGTAAAAGAAAAAAAGAGATGTGTTTATCTCTTGCACATCCACATTCCCATAAAGAATTTTTTAATTCCCATAAGAACTAAGACTGTAGCTACTGTTGTTTCTAAACTTAGTTTTCCGAGCCAGAGCAGAATTCCTAGAAGTAACATGATGAGTCCCCAGACAATAACCCATGAGCCACAGTGGCATGAGCTTCCTGATGATCCGCACATCATGCAGCCGTTTTTTCCGCCGCCGTTCATCTTCATATCCATTCCTTTTTTCATGAAGCGACACCTCCTTTTTTAAAATTGTGTCAGAAATATTTCGGGAATTGCTCCTTTAAATGCTTTTTGGATACAGCAGTATCTCCGAATTGAGATTGGGGGATTAAGCCCACAGTCTTAATCTTGTGAATGGTTGTTGTTTTATTCTTGGGAGATTTTAGGTTTTAATGAGAACGTCTGTTTATTTTT
>JAHFKM010000089.1 GCA_023245385.1 archaeon | reverse complement strand
GTAGAAGACGAGGTTGATGGGATCGGGGTGTACGCATCGAGGTAACGAGATGTTTAGCCTGCGATTACCAATAGCCCAAGGGATCTCACATTCAACTTATGCATGTGTTTATTTTTTTTTATTTTTATAGCATTAGTGTCAACTATTTTTAGGATTGAGTTCGAAAAAGAAAAATTTATTTTTTATTTGGCTAATATAAAAAGCGAGCCCGGAGGGATTCGAACCCTCGTCAGAAGCTCCGCAAGCTCCTATACTATCCAGGCTATACTACGGGCTCAATATAATTTCTTGTCGTGCGCAGATTTATATAGTTTGATATCTAAAATTTTTTTATGCAAAGAGGCAGTTTTTGGAGCGCTGTTTTTACATTAGTCGCGGTGACGATAGGTGCTGGTATTTTTGGATTGCCCTTTGTTGTCGCGAAAGCAGGATTTTTTACAGGAATCTTTGTCCTCGTTCTTGTTGGGATTTTAACAGCTATCATTTCTCTTTATCTCGGTGAGATTGTTCTAAGAACAAAGGGGAAACATCAACTTTCCGGTCTTGCAGGAATCTATTTTGGAATGAAAGGAAAATTTCTTGTTTTCGGAGCGTCGCTTCTGAGTTGGTATGGGGCTTTATTCGCATATATTCTCGGCGCAGGAAAAATATTAACAACACTTTGGAATATAGATGGTGTGTTTGCAGGTTGGATTTTTTGGACAGTCTTAGGATTTCTTCTTCTTTTTGATTTGAAGTACTTTATAATTTTAGAAAGCATTCTTACTCCTTTAAAAATTGTCAGTGTTCTTTTATTGAGTGTCATTGTTTTTCATTTTATTCATGGAGAGAACCTTTCAGGATTTTCCTTAAGCAAAATTCCCATAGTTTATGGTATTATTCTATTTTCGTATTTAGGAATTAGCGCAATTCCAGAGATGGCCTTAGAACTAAAAAATAAAAAAGAACTTAAAAAAGCTATACTTACTGGCATTGGAATTTGCGCAATAATTTATTTTTTTTATATTCTCGCTTTTATAGGGGCTTTCGGGATGAATCAGGAAGAAATAAGCTTGGTCTCTTTAAAGAATATAAATACCTTTCTTTTTATTTTTGGAAATGTCTTTGCCCTACTTTCTTTATCTAGCTCTTTTCTCGGCTTAGGATTTTCACTAAAGGACACATTTATTCTCGATTTTAAACAAGGAAAATATTATTCCTGGTTGTATATTTTTGGTGTTCTTGCATTTCTTTTAGTAATAAATATAAAGAGTTTTGTGAAAGTTCTGGAATTCACAGGTGTTGTTGGGGGCGGCTTATGTTTGCTGATGATTGTTGTCATGCACTCATTTGCGCAGAAGTATGGAAAAAGAAAGCCAGAATTCAGTATAAAAGAAAACAATTTTTTAAAGTATCTTCTTTTTGCACTTATTTTTTTTGGAATATTCTATGAACTTTTCCTTTAAAGAAGTTTTTTTAAAATCTCATGAACCTTTTGAGGATCCGCCTTTCCTTTAGATGCTCTCATGACTTGTCCAACAAGAAAATTATAAGATTTTTCTTCACCTCGTTTATATTCTTCAATGGCTTTAGCATTGGAAGCAAGAACGTTCTTACACACTCCTTCCAAGAAAGAATCATCCGAAATAAGTTCGAGATTATTCTTATGAACATATTCTTTAACAGGAACGTCTTCTTGAACAAGAAGTTCCATCAGCCGCTGTCCTGTTTGACGAGTGATTTTTTTATTCTGAATCAATTCTAAAACTTCCAGTAAATGTTTTTCAATAAAACTTTCTTCCAATTCTTTTTTCTTGTAGTTGAGCACGCGAGAAACTTCTCTTCTGATCCATTCTGCTGCGAATCCTGGTTCAATTTTGCTTAAAGAATGTTCAAAAAGTTTAGCCAAGATAAAATCGTTCGCCAAGACTTCCGCATCTTCAATTTTCAATGTGTATTCTTTTTGATAACGTACAACTTTTTCCTGCGGAAGTTCAGGTAAGGAATGTTTTGCTTCATCTATCATTTCTTTTGTAAGATCGATAGGAACTAAGTCTGTGTCTAAAATATATCCATAATCCTGTTCTTCTTCTTTTCTTCTTTGAAAGAGTGTTATTCCTTTTTCCGCGTCCCATCCTCTTGTTTCTCTATGCTTCAGGCCTTGATGTTCTCTGATAAGCACTTTTTGTCGTTCAATTTCATAGTTAAGCGCTCTTTCTATCTCTTTGAAACCAGTAATATTTTTTATTTCGGCGCGTTCATATCCTTTAATACTAATATTCGCGTCAGCTTTAATGACCCCTTTATTTACATCAAAAATTTCCAAATAGTGTAAAATTGTAATAAGTCTTTTCAAAAATTCTCTTGCTTCATCCGGACTTGTGAATTCCGGTTCTGTAACGATCTCGCATAAAGGCTTTCCCGATCTGTTATAATCTACAAGAACAAGACTTCCCTGATGGACTAAAGCGGCAGGGTCTTCTTCGATATGAATTCTTGTGATTCCGATTTTTTTGCTTCCGATATTTAAATTTCCTTTGCTTCCTAAAGGAATTTCATATTGAGTTGTCTGATAATTTTTTGCTACATCAGGATAAAAATAGGATTTTCTTGAGAAAATAAGTTCTTTTGTAATTTTGCAATTTAACGCTAGGGCAAGTTTTAACGCGTATGCTACTGCTTTTTTATTCAAAGCAGGTTTGGATCCTGGAAATCCTACACATATATTACAGGTTTTTGTATTAGCCTCATCACCTTCTTCAGGAATCGCACATGGGCAGAAAAGTTTTGTTTTTGTGTTTAAAGAACAATGCACTTCCAAACCTATGATCACTTCATGCATATTCTAAGCATTTTTTTAGAAGCTTTTAAACATTTCCCTCTCTTGTAATTGTTTAGCTTGGTCTTAAATTTTTTTAATCA
>JAHFKM010000022.1 GCA_023245385.1 archaeon | reverse complement strand
GAACGTGCAATACCGTGGGAACCACGGGAATACAAGCCTGAACGAGAAATCTGCAATCAGCAGATTCGATGACTCAGGACGCTACGAAGCTTTAGCGAGCCCAGCAGGGCAAGCGGAGTCCATAGTAGTTCACAGAATCATTTTTTGCTAAGAAGAATATAAAATTTTGAATAATCTTACCTCTAAAAAAAAGGTAAAGCAAATCCTTATATATTTTAACTGAGCTAAAGAAAGAAAGAGGTGAAGAGGTGTTAAAAGAGTTGCTTCCAGAGGGAAAAGGATTATTCTTGGCGATGGATCAAGGCTTGGAGCATGGTCCGAAGGATTTTAATTTGAAAACGATTGATCCTTTTTATGTGTTAGACATTGCTGTGCAAGGAAGTTTTAATGGTTTGATTTTACAAAAGGGAATTGCTGAAAAGTATCACGAGCATTATAGGTATAAGGTTCCTTTGATTGTAAAATTGAATGGAAAGAGTTCTTTGGCGAAGATTGATCCGTATGCGTCTCAGTTGTGTTCTGTAAAGAAAGCTGTTGATTTAAAGGCGAAAGCTGTGGGGTATACGATTTATTTAGGGAGTCCTTTAGAGCATCAAATGTTTAGAGAGTTTTCAAAGATTCAGGAGGAAGCGCATGAATATGGTTTGCCTACAATAGTGTGGATCTATCCTCGCGGTCCTTTTATAAAGAATGATTTGGAAACTGATATCTTGGCCTATGCTGCGAGAGTGGGGTTGGAGCTTGGTGCTGATTGTGTAAAAATGAAGTATAATGGTGATGCTGAAGGGTACAAATGGGTAATAAAATCTGCGGGGAAAACAAAAGTTTTAGTTGCTGGTGGGGAGAAAACTGATCCTGCTTCTTTGTTGAAAGAGGTGAGGGAAGTAATGCAGGCTGGTGCTGCTGGTTTGGCTATTGGAAGGAATGTGTGGCAGCATGAAAAACCTTTGGCGATCACGAATGCTTTGAAGGCTATTATTTTTGGGAAGAAGAAGGTTGAGGACGCGTTGAAGCTGATAAAGTGAAAAATGTTTGATGTGATTACAATTGGTTCAGCGACGAAAGATTTGTTTTTAAAAACAAAAAGTTCTAAGGTTTTGGAAGAGAAGCGTTCTCATCATGATTTTATTTGTTTTGAGTATGGGGGAAAGATTGATGTTGAGGATATCTTTGTGCAGACTGGTGGTGCTGCGACGAATGTTGCTGTGTCTTTTGCGCGGCTTGGGTTGAAGGTTGCTGCTCTAACTAAAGTTGGAGTTGATGAGGCGGGTTTTTTAGTTGAAAGTGTGTTGAAAAAAGAAAAAGTAAATACTTCTCTTCTTTTGAAGGGTAAGGATTTTGCGACTGCAACTTCTGTTGTTTTAACAAGCGCTGCTGGAGAGCGGACGATTTTTACCTATCGTGGTGCGAGTAGTCATATTTCAAGGAGGGAATTAAATTTTAAAACTTTGAAAGCGAAGTGTTTTTATTTTTCATCCTTGTCTGATGAGTCTTTGAGGATAATTCCTTTGCTTTTAGCGCATGCAAAAAAAGTGAATGCGGTTGTTGCGATGAATCCGGGTGCTGCGCAGTTAGAAGGGAGAAAGAACTTGTTGAATCATTTAAAGTTAGTGGATGTTTTTATTTTGAATAAGGAGGAGTTTGAAAGAGTTATTGGGAGGAGCTTAAAGTCTGATCTTGAGTTTTTGAAAGCGTTTGAGTTTTTAGAATCTTTAGGGGTGAGAGTTGTTGCTGTGACTGATGGAGCTGAAAAGATTCGTGTGTATGCTAATAAACGCGTTTTTGTTGTCAAGCCTTTTGATGTTAAAAAAGTGAATACGCTTGGAGCGGGTGACGCTTTTGCTTCTGCGTTTGTTTTTGGATTGATTGAGGGTCTTGCTTTTGAAGAAGCGATAAAGTATGGGTGTTTGAATGCGAGTAGTGTGATTCAGCATCTTGGTGCGAAGGTTGGTTTATTAAAAAAAGAGCAGTTTAAGAGGTACGAAAGAAGTTTGAAAGAGTTGGTAATAAAATGATTAAAATAGAGTGTGGGATAAAAAATTTTAAGAGTTTGAAAAGAAAGTTGAAAAAGATTGAGAGGCTTTCTGAGCCTTTTTTTTCTAGCTACGAGTTTGATCTTGAGCGAGTGTATGAGCAGGCTGCGAAATGTAAGGATGTTGAGAATTTTATTATTGCCGCTCAAGGTGGTGCTGTGACGAGTTTTTTAGGAATGTGGTCTTGTCTTGGAGTCTATTTCACAACAAAGAATGTTTTTTTTTTAACAACAACAGATCCTGATTATATTAATTTTTTAAAGAAGAAGTGTGATCCTGGGAAGTCTTTACTGGTGGCGATTAGTAGTTCTGGTGAGAATGTGAATCAGTTGGAGATGGTCTTAGCGTTTAAAGAGTATAAAAAGTTGGTAATAAGGGCGAATTCTAAGAGTGCTTTAGCAAAGCTTGCTGAACAGGAAGGGGTGATGGTTATAGAAAGTCCTGATATTCCTGATAGGTTTGCTGGTGCTGCTGAGCTTGCTCTTGCTCCTGCTTCTTTGGTGTATATTCCCATGGGTAAGATTTTGAAAGGGTATAAAGAGATGAAAGAGAAGTATCTTCCAGCAGTTCCAATAGAAGAAAATTCTGCGTTGCAGTTTGCTGCTTCTTTATTTCTTTTGGAAGAAAAAGGATATGATGAAGTGTATACGTTGATTTATTCTCAGCAGCTTGCTGGTTTTTCTGAGTTTGTGATGCAGATGATGCATGAGACTGTGTGTAAAGAGGGGAAGGGTCAGACTTTTGTTGTTGTTCCTGCTCCTGAGGCGCAGCATCATACAAATCAGAGGTTTTTTGGGGGAAAGCAGAATATGGTTGGTTTGTTTGTGAGGGTAGAAAATTATGCGTATGATGAAGTCTTGAAGGTTGAAGAGGATCTGGGAAAGATTGCTTTGAGAAAGAGGAATGTGAATCTATTAAATGGAATTTCTTTGGGAAGAACTTTGGAGTGTGAGTATGAAGGGGTGAGAGAAGAAGCAAAAAAGAAAAAAATTCCAACGATTACAATAGCGATAGAAAAAGTAACACATGAGAGTGTGGGTGGTTTTTTGGCTTTTTGGCAGTATGTTGGTTTTTATAGTGCCTTGTTAAGAGGTCTTGATCCGTTTACGCAGCCTGAGGTGGAAGCGAGTAAGGAAATAAGTTTTAAATTGAGGAAGAATCTTACTTTTTGAAGAATCCTTTTTCCCAAAGGAGTTCAAGATAATCTTTTCTGATAGTTTCTTGTAGTCCTAAAGAAGTGAGATAAGCGAAGATGTCTTTTTTGGTTTGTTCAAAAGTGGTTTCATCTCCTTTGACTTCTACTTCGATGAAGTTGCCGAGGTGGGTAACCTTATCGAAAGTGATTTTCATATTTTTTAAAGTGTAAACGTCTCTTGTTTTTTCTATTTCTCCAACAATGATGAATCCCATTAAGGTGAAGATGTCTCGGAGTTGTTTTCCTTCTTCAACAGTGAGTGAATATTCTTTCCGTGTTTTTGTTTCATTATCTAGTCTTGGACCTTTGTAGTCAAGTTTCCAAGTACCGTTTGTGTTTCTGATTCTGAGGACTTGGTCTGTTTTTGCGAAGTCTGTGTGGGGTGGGTCGAGGAGGATATCGTGTTGGTATTTTGTTTCTTTGAAGAGTGCTCCTGTTGCTAAGATTTTTTTCAGAACTTCTTCAGGATTTGGAAGTGCAGCTTTAACTTCTATTTCGAGATGAGGCATAATATTTTGGAAGAAAGAGTTTTTTTTAAAGATATAGGTGATAGAATACTATTATAAAGGCTTTTATCTTTTAAAAAAGGAGAGATGGAAGAGACAATAGGTGATTTGAGGAAGAGGATTATAGCAAGTTTTGAGAAGGTGCTGTTGATAGTGAGTCCGAATATGGAAGCGCTTTCAGATATTATTGAGAATAAAGAGAAGATTCTTTTGGAATTGAAATGTTTTGGGGAGGAGTTGTGTTATTTTAAAACTGTAATAAATGATCATAAAGAAGTGAAGAATGGGAATGTTTTGAATGCGTTGATGGAGTCTGATATGTTAGTTAATGGGGGGAAGGGTGAGCTTGATCGTTTTAAGAAGTTGCTGGAAAGAACTGACAGGGAAAAAGTGTTGGAAGAGTTTCAGTCTGGTTTTGCTGGTTTGAAAATGAGGCAGGCTACCTTAGTGAAGTTTTTGGAGACAGAAGCTAAAGTTGAGATTAAGAAATGACAATTACTCAAAAGAAGACAAACAAAGAATTTTTTTTTAAGGTGATTCGTGAATGTAAACCTTTGGTTGTGGAGAGAGTTCGTTTTTAATATAGTTCCGCCAGAAATCTAGCGAGTTTCTAGAATAAGAAAATTATTTTTTTAAAATTTTATTAGAAAGCATCAGGGAATAAACTGTTGCCCTTATGTGTTAGCAATTCCTGAATTAGAGCTAGGAAAGAATAAATGGTTAGATTTGCAATCACCACAAAAGAATTTCTAGAAAAAAGATACACCTTCGCACAAGACTGGATCACCAACGTCACTAAAAAAGTACAAACGGACAGCGCAAAAAAATTACTTAACGCCTTCCTGATACACAGTCTAATACTTGGTGGAGAGGATTAAAGAAACTTTAATGCTCAATGTCCTGACAGGTCTCAACAAGTCTAAGGTTTCTGTTTTTACTGCAATTGTCGTGTTCATAATATAATTCTATAATTTATATTCTTATATAAATTTACTTTTCTTCAAATTTTTTTTGAAAACAATTCCCAAAAAACTTTTAAGAATGTTATTGTTAAAAAGAAATAAATTGTAAAAAATTAATTTTATGAATCATAGAAAAATGGAGAGTAAAAAATTATAAGTTATACTCTTCTTCCTCTTTTTCCACCTTTTTTCTTGCAGCCGTCATGGGGGAAGGGGGTTGTGTCTTCGATGATTCCGATTCTAAATCCTGATCTTGAGAGTGCGCGTACAGCTGCGTTTGCTCCTGGTCCTGTGTTGGTTGGTCCGTTGTGTCCGCCTGGTGCTCGTACTTTGATGTGTAAAGCGTTGATTCCTTTTTCTCGTGCTTGTTCTGCTGCGATTTTTGCTGCGTTCATAGCTGCAGTGGGAGAAGCTTCCATTCTGTGTGCTTTGACAACCATTCCGCCTGAGCCTTTTCCAAGTGTCTCACTTCCTGTTATATCTGTAATATGAATGATGGTATTGTTGTAACTGGAGAAGATGTGTGCGATTCCCCAGCGTAAGTAGTTTTCTGTGGGTTTCATTCTGTGACTTCTCCAACGACTTGTTCTATTTTTTCTAGTTCTTTGAGTTCTTTTTTTGCTTCTTCTATTTCTGGTTTGAGTTTTCGTGCGCGTTCTTCTGCGCGTCTTTTTTCTTTACTGCGTTCTGGATGTTCGACATTTGAGAGTGTTGAGATGGCGTTGAAAGCAATAAGTGTTTCTTCTTCTCGTGTAACAAGGTAGGATGGTGCGTCTACTTTTTTTCCATGAATGGTGATGTGTCCGTGGACGATGTATTGGCGCGCTTGTTTTGGGGTCATGGCGAGGTTTTGTTTTGTGACAAGGGTTTGGAGTCTTCGATCAAGAAGGTTAGTAACTTTGAGGGAGAGAACGTCTTCGAGTTGTGCGTTTTGTCCGATCAAGCTAAGTGTGTAAAGTTTGTTAAGGAGTTGTTGTTGTTCTTTTTTTGCTTGTGCGAGTGTTCTGTCTCTGATGAGTCTTTTTGCTTGTGCGTTGAATCTTCTGAGTTTGGAGTCTGCTCTGAAAATTTCTGTTTTATTTTTTAATCCATATTCTTTTTTTATGATGCGTTCAGCTTCAAGTCTTTCTCTTTTCCAGGGGTGTCCTGGGCCTTTGTATTTTTTTCGTATTTTTCTTGGATCTCCCAATTTACTTCTTCTCCTTACCTTCAGTTGGTTTTGTTGCAGCTGCTACTTTTGCTACTTTGGATTTGAGAACTCCGACTGCTCTTCCGTGTCTGAAATGAGATCTTGTTCGTTGTCCTCTGACTGGTTGTCCAATTGCATGTCTCATTCCTTTGTATGCTCTTATTTTTTTAAGTCTTTTAATATCAAATTCTTGGGTGAGTTTTAAGTCTGGTCCTACGAGATGTTTGTCTTCTCCGCTTTCGTAATCTGCTCTTCTGTTAAACATCCAGAGAGGAAGTTCTTTTTTGTCTTTGATGAAGGATTCGATGTTGCGTACTTCTTCGTCTGTGAGGAGTCCTGCTTTTTTTTCTCGAGAGAGGTGTAAGCTTGTGCAGATTGCGTTTGCGAGAGAAAATCCTATGCCGTGAATTTTAAGGAGTGCGCGAGAAATTGCTAATGATCCATCTAGGTCTGTTTTTAATACCCGTTGAAACGGTTTGAGTGTTTCTTGAACCATGTTCCTCTACTAGTGTGTTTTGAGAATTTGACTGTGATTTATAATCCTTTTGGTCAATGAGTGTTTTTCAATTTTTAACGAATAAATAGTATTTTTCGTTTCCTTCAAGTTCTAGGAGGATTCGTTTTGCGATGATTTTTTCTGGGTTGGGGATGAGTTTGACTCTTGCTTTGATATCTGCGAAGTCTTTGAATGGTGCTTGGTTTCGTATGTCGAGGATTTCGAGCATGTGTTTTTTCCCAATGCCTGGTAAGAGTTCGAGTTGGTGTCTTCGGGTGTTGATAGGTCCTGCTTTGTTAAAAAATTCGATGAATTGTGTTTGGTCTTTGAGGATGAGGTCGTTGATAACAAAGGAGAGTTCTGCGCGTCCTGTTTCGGTAAGTTTTGAAGGGTGAATTCTTCCGAGGATGTGGTGAACCTTGTCTCTTTTTCCTTCTCCGATGTAGACTTCTTCGTAGGGTTGGAGGAAGATGTCTTTTTTTGGGACAAGCTCAAGAAGGATAAGTGTGTGTTTACCGATGGCTTGTGCTATTGGTGTTTTTTTGTGAAGCGGTCTCTTGTCGAAGGGGTAGCCGTGGGGCAGGAAGTCTAGGATTATTGCGAATTCTTCTTTGTTGGTCATGGGTAATTCCTGGTGTGTACATTATAGTTTAACCTGTAAGTGCGTTGAGGATCTTGGTGAGATCTTCTGTTTTGACAGTGATGTTTTCTCCTGTGAGTAAAGATTTGATATCGTCAGTGGTTTCTGGCATGAGGTCGATGATTTTTTCGATGTATTTTTCTTTGAGTCTTGGGATGTTGAGTTCTAGGAGTTTCTTTTTTATTTCATTGAGGTGTTTTTCATCGAGGGTGGTGAATTCTGTTATGTAATCAAAAACTTTTGCTGCTCTGAAGTTGAGTTCTTTGTTTTCTGTTTTGAGTGCTTCAAGTTTTACTTTGAGTGCTGGTATTGAAATGGGTATTTGTTCTAGTACTTCGATGTCCATTGTGTTAGATCCTTTTGAGGTGTACTGGGTGGATGATGAGGGTTTTTTTCATTGCGACGTCTTTGATTTCTATTTCATAGCATGTGCCTCTTTGTGCGAGGATTGTTCCTGTTTTTCCATGGAAGCGGGGGTGATAAAATCCTTTGTGAATGCTTGGCTCGGCAACAAGGCATACTTTTTCACCTTGTTTGAAGGTTTGGAAGTAGTCTGCTAAGCTGAATTTTCCCCTTGACCGAACGTTCTTAGCAAATTTATGCCTTGTTTTTCTTCTCATGCCGCCGATTCTTTTTGCCATAAAGGACTGGATAGAAAGCTGATTTATAAATCTATCGGGGTTCTTCAGATTTTTTGATCTATAAAGTTCATGAGTTGTTTTGCATTAATTTTTTTTAGTTTCACCTAAGATTTTTTCTAATTTCTTTTTATTATATTCTTGTCAGCCAAAGTTTTTTTAAAGAATTCAATAAAATAAATTTTAACAAAAGTAGGATTGGGAACTTCTAAGAGTAAAGCGCTTATTTTAGAAAAGTGATTTTTTGTAAAGACAAAGTAGGATATTTTTCAAGAAGTTCAGTAAGAAAGGAAGTTGGTTTCATAAAAATAAGGAAAGACAATAAGTTTTAGTTTTTAACAAATTTTATAAGAAAGAGAAAGTGTGTTAGGAGAATGAATGATGAGCGATGTATGATTTTTTTATTCGGCGCAACAGGAGATTTGGCGAGAAAAAAGCTTATTCCTGCTTTAGAAAGCTTATTTGAAAAAGGTTTTTTGAAAGAGTCTCCTGTTATTTGTATTGGGAGGAGAAAGATTTCTAAGGAAGAATATGTTCAGTTGGTGAAGGGTAATGGAGAGTTTCTAAATCATTTGTATTATGTTTCTGCTGAGTTAAAAGGGAAGCAAGAAGCAGAGTTGAAAGTTTTGATTGAGGAGCTTGATAGGAAATATAAATGTAAGGGAAATAAAATATTTTATCTTGCTTTAGCTTCGGATTTGTTTAAGCAGACGATTGAGATGATAAAAGAGTTAAAATTATTGGAAGGTGAAGGAAAGAAAAGAGTTGCTTTCGAAAAGCCTTTTGGGTTTGATAAGCGTTCTGCTGAGGAGTTAAACGAGATTGTTTCTGCTGTGTTTAGGGAAGAGCAGATTTATAGGATTGATCATTATCTTGGGAAGGAGTTGGTGGAGAATATTGCTATTTTTAGGTTTGGAAATTCTTTGTTTGAGGATATTTGGAATAAGAAATACGTAGAAAATGTGCAGATTGTTCTTTCTGAGACTGTTGGTGTGGAGACGAGAGCTGAGTATTATGAGAAAACGGGAACGGTGAGGGATATGATACAGAATCATATTTTGCAGATTTTGTCTTTGGTTGCGATGGAGGCGCCAAGGGAGTTTACTGCTGATCTTGTGAGAGATGAAAAAGTAAAAGTGTTAAGTGTGTTAGAAAAGGGGGAGTGTGTAGTGGGACAGTATAGTGAAGGGGGGTATGAGGGGAAAGTGATTCCTGGGTATTGTGCTGAGCAGGGTGTTGCAAAGGATTCTTTGACTGAGACATTTGTTGCTTTGAAAGTATTTGTGAAGAATTCTCGTTGGGAGGGTGTTCCGTTTTATTTGAAAACTGGCAAGAGGTTAGATAAAAAGTATTCTGAGGTGAATATTGTTTTGAAAGATGTCGCGTCGAGATTATTTTTGCAGGAGAAGGAGAAAGATCGGAAGAATGTGATTAGTATTTGTATTTTTCCTGATGAGGGGATTGTCTTGCGTTTTAATGCGAAGGTTCCTGATTCGAGAAAAGAGCTTGAGCCTGTTTGTATGGAATTTTCTCATAAGGCCGCGTTTGGTCCGAATAGTTCTGAAGCGTATGAGACGGTGTTGAAGGAGATTCTTAAAGGAAATCAAACGTTGTTTACTCGTTTTGATGAGATTCAGGAGAGTTGGAGGTGTGTGGATGAAATTTTAGCGAAGATTGATTTTAAGAAAGAGTTGAAAATATATCCTGCGTTTTCTTCTGGTCCGAAGGAAGCGGATGAGTTGTTAAGGAAGGAGGGAAGAGTGTGGGTGCAGACTAAAAAGTGATTTTTTGAGAGAAAGGCTTTTAAAGTTTGGAAAAGTCTGAATTTTTTATGGAAGGTCAAATTTTACAGTATCGCAGAGGAGTAAGAACGTATCATGGGAATCAGATGATTCTTTCATTGCCTGCTATTGAAACGAGAGAAAAAGCGAAAGAGATGTTTGGAAAGAGTGTGATTTGGACAAGCCCTGCTGGAAAGAAGTTGGTGGGGAAGGTGACGAATGTGCATGGGAATAAGGGTGCGATGCGTGTGCAGTTTGAGACAGGGATGCCTGGTCAGGCTATTGGTCAAAAAGTTCTTGTTGAGTAATTTATTTTCTTTTGAGGCTTTGAAGGTCGTATGCTAGTTCTTGGAGATGTTCATCATTTGCGTGGATGCTTTCTTCTAGGTGTTGCATTGCTTCATCTGCGTTGTAGAGGTTATGCATGCTTCTGGAGTTTTCAAAGGAGTGTTCAAGTTCTTGTCCTATTCCTAAGAAGAGGTCTAAATGGTGTAAGTATCCTTGTTGGATGAGGAGTGTTTGAGAAAGTCCTGTATAAAGTGTACATTGTTGGAAGAGGGTGTCATAAAGATTCATGGTGATTTCAAGATGTTCGTCGAGGGTTTGTGCTTTTGCTGAGAGGCGTTGGTTGAGGTGGTAGGCGTAGGTGAGAGCTTTCTCTAAGTAATGGAGGTGGGGTCTGCGTTGGGAGAGGTCTCTGAGGCGGTTGAGTGTGAGGTGGTGTGTTTCTCTTTTTTCAAGTGCTTCTCGTTCTGCTTGTGTTGCGTAGATATCTTCGAGGAGGGTTCTTTGTTTGTTGGAGCTATATTTTTTTAATTGTTCTGCAAGAGTTTCGAGTTCTTCTTGTAAAATTGGGTAAGATTGAGATGTTGCGAGAAGTTCTTCGTCTTTTTGAGTGGCGTAAACTACGAGAAGGTCTCGTTGTTCTTTAACTTGTTCTGTGTTTCTATCTAGTTTGTGTCTGAATAGGCGTGATTCTTTTACAAGTGTGTGAAAAGTTTCTTTGATGTTTGGAGCTTGGATGTCGAAGAGTGCTTTTTTTGTTTGGAAGCAAAATTTGCTAAAGGGGGAGAGGTAGGATCTGGTTTGGGATGCGAAGCGGCTTTCTGTTTTTTGAAGGTGTGTGAGTTGTTGTTTCAGGTCGCTGTATTTGAAGTAAGTATCCAGTGTTGATGCTGTGGTGATTCTTTGAAGGTCGTCGAAGCTGTTCATAGAAGGGTAATTGTAAATTTTTCTTTAAGAACTTTGTTGAGAAATTTCCGGAAGAATCACGGGTAGCTAAAAGATTGTTTTAAAAGATGTATTTTTTTTATAAAAAAGTGGAAGAAAACTTTATATAAGAAGAGGTGTTGCAGGAGGGTATGGTTGGCTTAAGAGCGTTTAGGTGTTATAGAAAGATTGAAGTACCCTATACGCGTAAATCAAAATATAAGAAGAAGAATTATGTTCGTTCTTTTCCAAATCATAAGATTGCGAGATTCGAGATGGGTACGAAAAAAGAGTATTCTCATATTGTGAAGTATATTTCAAAAGGTTCTTTGCAGATTAGGCATAATGCCTTGGAGTCTGCTCGTTTGGTTGTGCTTACTCGTTTTACTGAATTTTTAGGAACAAATTTTTTTTTGAGATTAAATATTTTTCCTCATCATGCTTTGAGAGAGAATAAAATGTTGGGTGGAGCTCATGCTGATCGTTTGCAGACGGGAATGGCTCATTCTTTTGGAAAGGTGGTGAATGTTGCTGCTCAGTTGTTTGAAGGGAAGACTTTGTTTACTGCGTATGTTGATAAGGCGGGTGTAGAGAGTGCGAAGAAGGCCTTGGAAGCTGCTGGTCCTCGTCTTCCTGGGAAGTATGCTGTTGTTATTGAAGAGAACACAAAGAAAGTTGTTCTTAGTTAGTTTTTTTTAAAGTTTTGATTATACAAAAGCTTATGAGCCTGGAAGCGAGTGTGGATTTGTACATTAAAAGATCTGATAAAAGCAAGAGAATCAGGTGCTATTAAAAACTTAAATTTTTGCTTTATTGAGAAACGTTTTTTTGGATTAATACATCATGCGTTATCATTGCGAGAATTCAGGAAGAAAAATGATTTTGAGTATTTGAAAATCGGTTGAATTTTATTAAAAAATTTAAAG
>JAHFKM010000088.1 GCA_023245385.1 archaeon | reverse complement strand
TCCTCTTAAAAGAAAAACCACTCCACCCTGAAATAAATATTGAAACACTAGCACTTCTCACTAACGAATATTCAGGAGCAGAACTCGAAGAAATCTGCAACGCAGCTATTGAAGAAGCAATCAAAGACTGTCTGAAAAATAAAAAACTAAGAACTCTAACCCTTGAAGATTTTAAAAAAGTCTTACAAAAAAAAATCTCAACAACAGCACTCTGGTTTAAAAAAGCCATGAAATCAATTAACATCTCCTCAGAACAAGATTATTTCAAAGAGCTCCTAGACTTCGAAGAACAAATCACCGCATAAATACACCTACTCTTGATAAAAAATATGATAAACTTTTCCAGTAGTATCATCAGAAACAAGAAGCGAACCCCTAAAATTAATTATCGAAACAAGCCTCCCCTGACTCCATCCTGTCACAAAATCACGAATCTTTTTTTCTTCAAAATCAACTGTCACAATTTTAGAAGCAATGGCAGATCTTCTATCCCAAGAACCATGATACACTATAAAAAAATCTTTAGCATACACTTTAGGAAAATCTCTCCCCTCATAACTCACAACCCCCAAAGGCTCTGAATGCGCAGGAAGCTCCAAAAAAGGAAGCCCAGTATCTTCACAAGGATCACGAACATACACCTTCTTATCAAAATCAATATCATGCACCCTTTTTCCATAACAATTCGGCCACCCATAACTCTTTCCTTTCTCAATACTATTTACTTCATCAGGAGGAAGATCACTTCCCAAACCCTCTCTTCCACTTTCTGTCGCATAGATCTTTCCCTCTCTCTCAATCAAATCTCCCACACTCCTTAATCCAGAAGCGAAAATTGTACAATTCTTTCCCTCAAGATCACAGGCTAAAATACTTGCCCTTCCTGCATCCTGCTCATTACATACATTACAATCTGATCCTCTACTCACATATAAAGTCTTATCAAAAATATTTATCGTTCTCGTCCAATCAGATCCTCCAGGAAGATTAAGAATTTTTTGTCTCGTCGCAAGATCAAGCGTAGCTTCTCTAAACTTTACCCTAATCACCTCATCCTCCTCAACAATATACATCCAATCCTCAAAAAAAGCAATACCCTGCGGATTCTTCAAACCTTTCATAATTATTCTTTTCTTCTCCACCTTCGCATCTCTATCCTTATCCTCAAGCGCCACTACCTCCCCCCGCGAAGGAATCGTCACAAACACCGTATCATCCTTGAAAACTAATATGCGCGGCTCAGGATTAGAAAAAAAACCCCCTCCAAGACCCTCAGCAAACGTTTCTATCTTAAACCCTAAAGGCAACTGAACATACTCTAATTTATCCTCATGAAAAGGAAAAACAGAAAAAACATTTGTAAAAAAAAACAAGGCAGCAATAAGCACACCACCAATCAACACAACCTTTAACACATGCTTCAAAATAATAATCCCAACAATAAAACCAAGCACCAAAAAAACACCTAAAACAAGCTGATCCATTTAGGAAAAGAGTTTTTCCCTTTATATAAATTTACCCAAACGTGAATGTATACACTCTAAACCCTTTCCCTTGAAGATGCATTCTGAGAACATTCCCCTCACTCCCAGGAGCACTTCTTGCCAAATTATACAATCTCGCTTCTTTAATAAACATTTTATTCTCTCCTGTTTCATTCACAGAAATCACTGCTTGTGTTCCAAGAGAAGAATCTGCAACAATGTTCACCGCAGGCGCATAATACTGTAAGGTAATCATCCCCTCATCACTCACAAGCTCCAGACTATCTTCATTCGCTTTCCATAAACCATCAACATATACCTTATTAGGAAGAATATTTTTAGGGAGAATATACCTAAACTCATCTTCTTTGAATCCTTCCTCATTTCCAAAATTCCCCCTCGTTGTTTTATACCCAAGATAAATCTCCGGAGTAAGAATACTCGCAAAATCAACAGGAACTTCTTCAGTTGTTTTTATTTTACCAAGAATACTTGTTTCTTCCCCAAGACCTTCCATACGCTCTTTCAACAATTCCTGAATCTCCTTCTCAGTCTCATCATACCCGCCTTCCCCAATATGATCATACCTAATATACCCCTCATTATCGATAAGATACTCATGCGGCCAATACCTATTTTGATACTTCTTCCACATCACATACTCATTATCCTGCGCAACAGGATACGTAATATTATACCTACGAACAGCATCAAGAACATTTTGCTTTTCCTGCTCAAACTTAAACTCAGGAGTATGCATCCCAATAATCACAAGCCCTTTCTCCTTATATTTTTCATCCCAATCCTTCAAATAAGGCAAGGTTCTGATACAATTAATACAGGTATAAGTCCAAAAATCAACAAGAACAACCTTTCCTTTTAACTTTTCAATTGTTAACGGATCTGTATTAATCCAATCGGATATTCCTTCAAATTCCTGTATTTTAGGATAATTTTTTTCTCGAATATTTAGTGGAGTGTTAGATTTACTTTCTTCAGAAGTTTTAATCTCAGGAAGAATATTTTGAGAAGGAAGACTCACACTTTCAGACTCAAGATAAAAAATAGAAAAAAGTACAAGAACGAAAACAAGAAAACTAAGCCAGGGTTTTTTGATGATGCTCATAGGAAACTCGTTATAAGGCTCAATTTGTTTGTGAAAATAAGAACCCCTAAAATCAAAAGTATCACCCCTACAACACTATTAAAATATTTTAAAAATCTCCCAGACCTCTGAATAAGCACGATCGCTCTTCCAGTAAACGCTCCCACAAACAAAAAAGGAATCCCCAACCCAAGCGCGTAACTTATAAGAAGAAAAAAAGCTAATCCTGGTTTTGTTATCGCAAGCGTAAATACTGTCCCTAAAATCGCCCCCACACAAGGAGTCCACCCAACCGCGAACGCAGCTCCAAAAAGAAAAGAAGTCA
>JAHFKM010000087.1 GCA_023245385.1 archaeon | reverse complement strand
ATCCAGATTAATAAAATTAGTTTTAGCAGCTTTCCCTGCAGCCAAGAATTCAATGTCAGTCTCCACTTTAACGAAGCTGAAGAATTTATAATCCCTTGCGCTCTAGAAGAAGACGCAATCAAAACAGACGTTTTAACCGAAGCAACCATCCAACCTATCCTCAGACAAAGCAATGGTCAGATCTTCGGGTATGGAACACCAACACCAGCTACTTTGAAAGGAGAAATCAGTGGTGTGGTACGCTAATTTATCTTTTCTTACGCCTAAAAAACACTTACGAAAATAATTTAAAGAGAAACAACTCCTCCTAGTTCTTATAATGGCAACCTTTTTTTGTAGACACTGCAGATTTAAATACTCACCCAAGAGCGAAAAAAAAGATGTTCCAGCTCTTTGCGGAAACTGTGGAACTAAAGGAAGCCTCATCCTCGCCCCAGATGCAGACCAAATTCTGAAAGACTCAGAAATTCTCTGAAATTTTGTTCATACTTATATTCCTCTTTCTTTACTATAAAAACCAAGCCTTCAACAACTTCCTTAGTTACGTTTTCAGTTTTATTTTTTAAGAAGTTTGCTTAAAATACAAAAAAAATCTCCTTATAAAAAAGATCGGAAAAATCAGAGAAGAACCATTCAAAAAAATACTCCAAAAATTCTACCCTCTTTTTAACTAAGCAGCATACCTAAAAAATTTTGTTCTTGTAATATTAGTGTAATAGATTTATTTCAAATCATTATTATGTTACCACTATTAGATTACTAAAAAAGAAAGCTTTATATATTATCAGGATAACTCTCTACTACAAACAAAGGCAAAAATCTATGATCAGCGAAGACTCTCTCAAAAAACTAAGAAGCGCATTTAACCTCAACATCTATGAAGTCAAAGTATGGGTAGCACTCCTAAGCAAAGGAGTCGCAACAGCAGGAGAACTCTCAGACATGAGCGACGTCCCAAGATCAAGAAGCTACGACGTTCTCGAATCACTAGAAAAAAAAGGCTTTATCATCATGAAACTCGGAAGACCAATAAGATACCTCGCAGTCGCACCAGCAGAGATTATCAAAAGAGTAAAGAAAACCCTCAAAGAACGATCAGACCAGGAAATAAAAAGCGTAGAAAACGTCCAAACAACAGACGTCTTTTCAGAACTCAATCTCCTCTACAAATTAGGTATAGAACACATCGACCCAACAAGTATCGCAGGAAGCTTCAAAGGAAGAAACAACATTTATGATCATATTATCACCCTTTTCAACCAAGCAAACAAAGAAATCTGCATCGCAACCACAAGCGATGGACTCGGAAGAAAACTAGAACACATGAAAAACGCTTTTAAAAAATTAAACTCCAACAACATCGACATTAAAATCGCAGCATCACTCAAAACAGAAAAAGCAAAAGAAATCGCAAAAGAACTTTCAGCATACGCAACAGTAAAAGACCTCGACCTCGACGCACGCTTTGTTATCATCGACGGAAAAGACATTGTCTTCATGGTCAACCACGAAAAAGATGTTCACGAAAGTGCAGAAACAGGAGTCTGGGTAAACTCATCCTTCTTCGCAAACGCAATGAAAGGCATGTTCATGACCTCATGGAATACAAAGAAATAAATATTCAAAAGAACTAACAAAACCATGACAAAAAAAATCGATTTAGAAAAAATGACAAGAAGCCTAAGTTCGGATCAACTAGATGAACTTATAGATGCTATGAGATTTTTAATAAGGGAGAATCCAATTATGCATGAAGCTATTTTTCAAACATTAACATCATTAGAATACTCCCCAAATTCAAAAGAACTAAAAGAAACTCTCGAAAAACAACTACTATCCTTCATGTTTATTTCTCCCGAGATTACTCATAAAGAAATAGGAGAAACAATTTTATTAATAAAAAAAGCACTTTCACATCTCCCAACTAATTGTCAGCTCTATAGGATGCTTGGATCTGCATATAACTCCACAGGGAATCTAGCAGATGCAGAAAAAGCATACACCAAATCATTAGAACTAGTAGATCCCCTCGAACGACCAGCAGTCTTAGTAGAACTAGCTACCCTCTACTTAGTTCAAGGAAAATCAGAATACTATGAAAAACTTTTGTTAGACTATCTGAAAGATGAACCCATACAATATGGAATCAAAATGATAGCTGATGAGCTCGCCAATTTTTATTTTGACCGTGAACAGCATGACAAAACAATACCTCTTCTAGAACAACTCAAACAAACAATAGAAGAAAGCGGACCTACACTTGATGAAATGAATGAAATAGGAAGACGTTTATCTTTAGCTTACAGAGCAACAGGTGACACTAGAAAACAAACCCAATTGGAAGCAGAACTCAGAAAAAATGCTCATCTCGATCACGATTATATCTTCTTTCAAGACAAAATTATTACTTATACTTTAGACGAGAAAATAAAAAACGATCCAAGTTCTAAAAACTAAAGCAATGAACTCTCTCGAAACACTCGTTCAAACTTCTCAACGAGATATTCGAACAAACAATCTTGACCGACTTTATTCTCCAGAAGGATGGAAACTTTGTACTGAACAACAATTACGCGGCCACATCGTAAAACAACATTTCCAAGCAAGAAATCTCGCACTCGTCGGCATTCCGCGCTATGACCTTGAAGTCGCAAAATACAGAGGGTTTAATCTTAATTCTGTCGTACACAAAGCATACGAACTCCTAGAACGAAGTGATAAAGACATCCAACAAGAAACGAGAAATATCCCAGAAACATTAAACGACGAAGAAATTCCCCACTACGTCCAATACATCGCACACAACGACGGACCATTCACCATAGAACAATACCACACCAAGCTTGTTAAAACACTTCGTTACATTGAAAATTTAAATCTCGCACCCATCAACTGGCAACGCGTAGCAAAAAGCGTTCCAAATTACAAAACCATTCACCTCAATCTTGAAA
>JAHFKM010000086.1 GCA_023245385.1 archaeon | reverse complement strand
AGAGTGCTTCTTCAGGGATTGAATGGAGAAGATTGTTCCTGATTGCCATAAGGTAGCCTGATCCTACAAAGAATGAGGAATTCATGCGAATTTTATGTGCTACTGTGGTGAGAATGTGTGACCAGAATCCGAGAAGGGTTGTTCTAGGGTTGAGTGAGAGAGGATGTCCTGAGACTAGTCCTAGAGAAGGATCAGTGAATGGTTTGAGTAATTCTTTAACGGCGTTTTTTCCGCATGAGACGTCTCCGTCTGTAAGAATGAGAAGAGAGCTTTTTTTTACATGCTTAAACGCGAGGTTGAGTGCTGCTGGTTTTCCGCGTCCTTCATCTTGGAGGAATTTTATTCTTTTGTCTTTTTTCATGAGAGGACTGATTATTTTTTGCGTTTCAAGTTCTGGTGAGATGACGAGGAGTTCAGTATTTTTTGGGAGTTCTTGTGTGATTAAAGCTTCAATTGTTTGGATAATTGTTTTTGGTTCTTTTGATGTTGTGATGATAATGGAGATCATAGAAGTTCCTTGTAGTTTTTTTCTAAGTGTGCTGCTATTTTATCCCAGGTGAGAGAGGATGCTTTTTTAAAGCTTTTTTCTGAGAGTTTTTTGCGTAAGCTTGGGCTGTAGAGGAGGCGTTTGAATTTGTCTTGTAAATCTAAAAGATCGCCATCTTTAAACATAAATCCGGTATCAGAAACAAGCCAGGGTAATCCTCCTGCGTCTGAGCTGAGAATTGGTTTTGTTTGACTCATTGCTTCGAGAACGACGATACCGAACGCTTCGAAGTGGCTGGGGTGAAGGAAAAGGTCGCATGCTGCGTAGGCCTGTATTTTTTCTTCTTCTGTGAGTTCTCCGGTGAAGTGAACATTACGAACATGAAGTTCTTGGATGAGATTTTGCAGGGAGATTTTGTATCCTTCGTCTTTTCCTGCGATGAGGAATTGTACGTGGGGATAGTATTTAGCGAGATGTATAACCATATCAAATCCTTTGCTTTGGTGGATGCGTGATAAGCTTAAGACGAGAAAATCATTTTCTTTTAGACCGTTTTTTATTCTGAATGATCTTCCGTCTTCTTGTGTGAGGAGTTTTTTTGGGATTGCGTTCGGAGTTAAGATGATTTTTTCTTTTGGAATTTTGAAGCTTTGAATAAAGGGGATTTCTGTTGGTGTGACTGCGCATACTTTTTTATAAGGGTATAAAATTTTTTTTGCGAGAATTTTATCAAAGAGTGTGGCAAAAAAGTCCATCTTATTTTTTCGTAGTCCTGGGGGGTATTGTGGCCAGTGAAAGGTGAGCAGGCAGGGTTTTGAAGTAAAGAAAACTGCGAGATTGATGGGATGTCTAAAATTGTGAATATGAATAATGTCTGCTTGTGATTTTTTAAGAGCGAGAAATATTCCTGGGAAAAAAGCTGCGAATTGTCCGAGTTTAAACCAGGTAGAAAATCGTTTAACATGTATTCCTTCGATAGTTTCTTCTTTTTTTGAGATTCTTCCATCGCGGTTAAGGTCTGAGGTGTAGACTTCAACATGATGACCGAGGAGAGTAAGTTCTTTTGCTAGGAAGAAAAGGTGTGTTTCCATTCCTCCGCGTACAGGAGTAAAGAAGGGTGAGATAAAAAGAATGTTCATGAAATCATCTCATAATAGTGTTGTAAGTCTTGTGTTATTTTTTCCCAGGTGAAGAGTGCTGCTTTTTTTTTGTTGTTTTTTGAAAGAGAAGAGAGGAGTTTTTTATGGGTAAGGAGGAGGAGTTTTTCTTTGAGTGTTGTGATGTCTCCGAAGGTGAAGAGGTATCCGTTTTTTGCTTCTTCAATAAGGAATTTTCCTCCTTCTGTGTTTGTTGAGATTACAGCGCATCCTTTGGCCATAGCTTCGAGCATAGATATACCGAACGCTTCCCATTTGCTTGGAAAGACAAAGACAGAAGTTGTTTGGAGGAGTGATTTTTTTTCTTCTTCTGTGATTTTTCCAAGAAAGAGGAGATGTTGTCCTACCTTTAGTTGTCGTGCTTGTTTTACAAGTGCTTGCATATCCTGAGGGTCACCGGCGATAACGAAGAGTATTTTTTTATTGAAAGAAATAAGTTCTGGAAGAATCTGAATTACTTGAGCGAGACCTTTGTAACGTTGAACTCTACCAATATAAGTGATGAGAAATTTATCGTGAAATTCTGGAAGAGTTTTGTCTTTTTTTAAAAAGGAGGAAGGAATGCCGTTAGGAAGAAAGCGAATGTTTTTTTTCTTAAAGCCGTAGTGGGGGAGCCAGTTAATTTGTGTGGGGTTGACCTGGAAAACAAGATCGTAAAGGGTGTTTGGAAAATATTCGAGAGTGTAAACAAAGAGTTTGAAGATTTTTTTCCAGAGAGGGTAAGAAGGAAGTGTCATGAATGGTCCGTGGGGGGTGATGACAAATTTTGTGTGTGGTGAAGTAAATTTTTTAAGAAGGACGCAGAGGTCGTGCCAGAGGAATCCGTAAGAATGGACATGAACAATATCCAGGTCGTAGTGGAGTAAATTTTTTAGTAAGGAAGGGTAGAAAGCGGCGTAGTATCCTGATCTGAAAAGAGTTTTTGATCTGTGGATATGGATCTTATCGAGAGTTTCTTCTTTTGGAGAGGTATTATTGTTAGAGGTAAATATGTGTACTTCATTTTTTTTTGCGAGTTCTCTTGCTAGGTGAAAACAGTTTGTTTCTGCGCCTCCTAAAACAGGGTAAAAATAGGTTGTGATAAAGCCAATTTTCATAAAAGTGAAAGAAAGGCAATAACTTTAAATAACTTCTTGTGATGAGGGCGTTATGGAAAAAGTGAATGAATATATTGTGCCGTATCATTGGAGTTGGGAGGGTTTTTATAAGGAAGTGTATGAGCGTCCTGTGAAGATTATTTTAAAAGAATTCGCTGCGGATAATGTTGTTTTGGATGTTGGTTGTGGTGATGGGCGTTTGACCTCATTGATCGCTTCA
>JAHFKM010000021.1 GCA_023245385.1 archaeon | reverse complement strand
GAAAGCAGAAAGTTCTGGCGCTTCGTTTTTAGAAGTGTAAATTTTTGGATTTTCAAAATCATCTAAAATACTAGGATCAAAGGTTTTTCCAGTACTTACTTCAATGGTTTCGGTTTGATTCGGAGAAGTAGAACCATAAAGAATAAAATAAGAAGGATCTTCTTTGACAAGCTTAAGTGTTTCCTCATTTTCTGTGTTAACAGTAATATCTGAAGATTTCTTCGCAAAGCTTTTCGGAACTTCAAAATAAATAAGAAGATTTTTCAGTTTTTTACCCCCCTTATAACGAACTTTCAGTTTAACAAGACTTTCCGAGTTTTTCACAACAAGCTTCTTCTCATACTCATACTCTTTCAATTCTGTAAAACCTTTAGTAAAATTATTATCAAAAAGATTAGTAAGCGTTTCTTCGAGTTCTGGCGCAAATATTGCTGCAGGTTCTCCTCCTTTCGGTTCAACAACAACTTCTTTTTTGTTTTGATCATTACTCTGCGAACCAACAGACGCCGCGCCTCCTCCTCCCCCAGCAACTCCTCCCACTACAGGACTTGAACTACCTCCTCCTCCGCTAGAAGAACTTGTAGTAAAATTAAAAATACCATCAACTTTACAATTCCCCGCATTGTCACAACTACTCACATTATAAAAATACATTGTTTGAGTGCTAAGAGAACTGAGCGAGAGCGTATGACTCGTTACTTTTGTGCTCGCTGTTTGAATACTCCCAAGATTTTTACTTGTCCCATACACAACACTTGAATTACTGAGAACATTTGTCGTCCAGCTGATACTCGCGCTACTGCTCCCCGCTGACCCGCTGACACTGGTTTGTACAGGCGGAGTAATATCTTTTTCTATACTACTTAAACTAACAGTACTTTGACTCCCACTATTATCTGTCGCGTTGATAGTAAGAGTATAGGTTCCTTCTGAGATACTGCTACTATTAAAGAGCGCGTGCCAGTAAATTTTACTTACATTCGTCATTTGCATCCAAGAAGAGCGCGTGCCATTTTCCCACCTATAGAAGATCTGCGTGGCGTTGACTCCTGACTGCACATCAATAATACTCGCGTTAATAATAAAATCCGCGTTTAATTCTTGTCCTCGTATGGGACTAACAAAAGTTATAATTGGCGCCCCAGTATCAATCGTAAACGTAACCGAACTGGAGTTAAGATTTCCAGCAGTATCATTCGCGTAAACAAGAAGCGTATTTGTTCCTTCACTGAACGTTCTATAAACCGGAGCAGTGTAAGTTTCATTAGCAGTTCCGTTAAAGAAAAAGATATTTCCATCACTACTAATATTAATAAGAAGTGTCGCATTGTTATACTTTGATACACTTGGACTAAGAATGTTTACTTGTGGCATTGTCAGATCTACACTAAAAGAAACACTTGTCTGGTTTTGTTTTCCTTCACTGGTGTTCGCAAAAAAAGTGAGCGTATGAGTTCCCTCACTAAATGTTCTAGAGACAGAAATAGTATATGTCTCGTTAGCAGTCTCGTTAAAGAAGAGAACACTTTGCGTATTACTGCTATTCGTAACATTAATCAAAACGCTTCCGCTTGCGTAACTTTTCCCATTCACAGGACTAAGAATAGTAAGCGTAGGATAACTACTACTACTAAAAGTGACAGAGGTCAAATTAAGATTTCCAGCAGTATCATTCGCGTAAACAAGAAGCGTATGAGTTCCCACACTCACATTAAACGTTGTATTTCCTGTAAGAGTAACATTCACTGCTCCATCCAATGAATAAAAAGTTTGCTCAAGAAAAGGATCAAGAACACTATAATTAAGTTCAAGAGACATGTTCAAAAGATAAATCCCAGCAGTTGGTTGGAAAAGTGTCAGAGAAGGCGCTTGACTGTCTGCTTGCGCAATAGCAGAATAAATATTTATTCTCGAAAAAGTAATAAAAGTTGCCGCGTCATAAATCATAAATCCTGTTTTGTTTAAAATATTCTGCACTCCTGAAGGGATACTTATTTTACTCTCTTGCCTCTTGTACGCCTGATAGAGAAGAATTACTCCTGCAACATGAGGCGCTGCCTGACTTGTTCCTGATCCTATAGCAAACCCCCCATCATTATAAGTAGAAGTAATAGAACTTCCAGGAGCAAAAAGATCTGTCACACCATTCCTATTACTAAAACTTGAAACTCCATCAGTCTTTGTGCTCGATCCAACCGCAGTAACATTTTCTATACACGCTGGAGAAAGAATCTGGCTTGTACTTCCCGAATTTCCTGTCGCCGCGACAACAGTAATATTTTTAGCGATAGCCGCGTTAATAAATGGCGCGATACTATTAGAATCACAGGTACTACTCTCATCACAGAATCCTGTGAATCCTCCAGAACAACCAAGACTCATACTAATAACAGTAATATTATACAAGGTGCTGTTATTAATACAAAAATCTAAAGCTGAGATAAGATCTGAAGTCGCCCCACTCCCTGAAGAATTAAGAACTTTAACCATCACAATCCCCGCTTCCGGAGCTATCCCTTTGTACGTTGAATCATTTGACGCAACGATTCCTGAAATATGCGTACCATGCCCATTATTATCCCCAATCACCCCTGTTGTCTGAATACTTGTTCCGTCAGGACAACAACTACTGTTCAACCCTTGAGAAACACTACAATAACACGCTTCCTTAAGAATTCTTGTTCCAAACGCTGCATGCGCATAAATACCAGTATCAATGATGCAAGCACTGAGTCCTTTTCCAGTAATATTAATTCCGTTGAACAGCGTGTTTTGTATTCTTGTCGCATTTGTTAAAGGTCGCGTGTCTAAAAGTGTTTGCTCAATGGGATAATCAAAATTGATATACACTATAGTTGGATCTTGTTTGAGTTTTTCCAAACCTTCTTCTGAAACTTGCGCACTGAAACTGTTTGTTGTAATAAATTGTTTAGTATTATTCACCTCATCATCATTCACCTGCTCGAGAATATCCTGCGTTTCAGCATTTTCTTTAAGTGTAACTATTACCTTTGCCTGACCTTCCTTCCTGATTTCCTTCTCTAATACCCCATCAACCTTCGTATCCTGAATTTCCTTAACCGCATTGCTCGTGATTGAGACAAGTGAATGATTTTTAGGAGAAAAGAAAAAAAGCAACACAAGAGAGATAAAAAGGAGACTGAGAAGGAGAAACGAATTTTTTGTGTGAAACATCCTCTTTAACCTGCTTTTTAAGATGAATCAGAGTATTTAATATCTTTTCTTTTTGAAGATTTCTCCTAAAACACTGACTGATCTTGTTGCTTCCTGCGTACTCATCCCCAAAATTAAACCAAAACTAATTATATCCCGCGGATTTCTTAGCTCATAAAGATTCTTAGCCAAACTAACAAAAAGAAAAGGAATCTTCGCTTTTCTGCAAAGAATAATATTTTGCATGACCCTCCCCAAATCCTGCGCTTCATAACAGTAATCCAAACTGACCGCAATAGCCACCTTATTTTTAGAAGCGAGCGCACACAAAACCTGATTTAATCCTGAGTTACGAGAATGAAGAGCATCTTTTTTTCGCGCCTGATGAGGATTGAGCACAATATCCACATTCTTACTTTCAAGCGCATCTCTAATAACAGAATCATTTATCCCATCTACAACTTTGAATTCTTCAATTGGAAAAAGAATAAGATCAAGCTCCTGAGCCATACTTTCTAGCTCTGGTGTTTTTTTAGTTGAAATAAGGTCGCAATACATCCTACAAAAAAGAACGAACAACAAGCTTTTTAAATTATCTTATTTCCAAAGGCACTATGGACGCTGTACCCAAACATATCGGGATCATTGTAGACGGAAATAGAAGATTCGCTAAAAGATTAATGGCAAAACCTTGGAAGGGACATGAGTGGGGCTATGAAAAAATAAAAAAAACAATGGACTGGTGTAAAGAATTTGATATTCGAGAACTAACCCTCTACACATTTTCTCTTGAAAATTTTGAAAGACCAAAAGATGAATTTGACTATTTAATGAACCTATTTGAGAAAGCTTTTATCGAATTAAAAAATGAAGAAGAAAAAGTAAAAAATATTTGTGTGCGCTTTATTGGACGCATTCAAATGTTTCCAGAAAAAGTTCAAAAAGCGATGAGAGAACTAATGGAAAAAACAAAAAATAATAGCCCCTTCAAAATAAATTTTGCTATGGCCTACAGTGGAAGAGCAGAAATTATTGATGCAATAAAGAAAATCACCGAACAAGTTCAGGCAGGTACACTTGATATCAAAAGTATTAATGAAGAAGTTTTTGGAAAGAACTTGTATTTGAATAGCGATCCTGACATGATCATCCGCACTTCTGAGAAACGTTTGTCAGGATTTTTAACCTGGCAGTCCGTATATAGCGAAATTGTTTTTGTAAATAACTTGTGGCCTGAATTTGAGAAAGAAGACTTTATCTCTTGTTTGGAAGATTTTAAACAGAGGAAGAGAAGATTCGGGAAGTAATTTTCCTCATCTGTTTTGTTGTGTTTTTTTCCGTGTTTATAACAATTGTATTGTGTCCTGCTTCCAATGCATCTATCAAACAAACCTCAAAAATTTCCGCTTCAAGATTTTCTTTTACTTTAAGTTTTGAATAATTTCTTTTCTCAAGTCTTTTCTTCAAGGTTTTCAAAGAACAAGTACAGACAATACAAAGATCCACCACTTTGGAAGGAAGATAATGGCTTAAATGAGAATCTACAATAATCCTTTTTTCTTTTTTAATTATTGATAAAAGAATCCTATTTAATGCTGAAGTCCTGATTTCTTTTGTTTTTCTTAAAGAATCATAACTAGCAATAACCTTTTTATTTTTTTTAATCAACTTATTAACATCAAGATAAGTAAAATGTATTTTTTTAGCAAGTTTTTTCGCAAACGTTGTTTTCCCACTACAAACAGAACCTGTAACAATAATTGTCTTAATCATAGATCATGGTTCCGATAAACACTTTTCCTTTTAATACATTCATAAAGTTCTTAAGATTTCTTCCATTGATAATAAATGTTTTTATTTTTACCTTAGAAAGTATACCGGCAGCCACCTGGTCGAGGACAAAGTGTTGCCCAGCTGAGTACTTTATTTTATCAGCTATTTTTTTAAAATTTTTAAAAGAGATTTTTTTGATAAGTCGCGCTCCCCTTTCCCGGGGATTTTTATCATAAAGACCATCAACATTTGTGAGATTAATAAATATATCTGCTTCAAGGTATGCTGCGATTTGCGCCGCGTCTCCATCACTAGTCATATTCGGTGTGAAACCAAGCGCACCACACACAACGACCCCATGATCTTTAAGTTCTTTCTCTACCTCTTCAAGAGAATCTGGAAGAATATGAAACCTGCTAAGATATGCTGCGACAAGCGCCGCGTTAAGTTTCGTGCTTTCAATGCCAACAAGACTTGAGAACTTTTCATGCAAATTTTTTTTTCTAACTGAAACAATGTACCTTCTCGCTGTTGCTCCTCCTCCCGTGACAATAACAATCTTATTCTCCTTTGAGATCTTTTTTATGATTGCCGAAAAATTTTTTAAAAAAACAGTATCTATTTCCTTTGGGACGATAAGTGATCCTCCAAGAGATATTACTAACGTTGCCATTCTTCATCAACTGTAAAAAGTTCTGAATCTCCTCCCACATCAAATAATCCCAGTCTTGCTCCTGCGTCGAGCCAACCATGCGCATAGTTTAACGCCGCAAAAGCAGTGAGTTTATCTCCTTTTTTTTCAAAGTGTTTCGCGTCCTCATAGTATCTGTTTGCCATATCCAGGAAGTCTCGTGCCGCTTTCTCAACATTGATCTTTGCTTTCTTATTAATTTTAACTTTTTTTATTGCCCTACCAGTAAGTTCAAAATATTTCTCTAATTGTTTATTAATATCTTTTTCCATGAGATTCTATTGACCTGAAGATTTATTTAAACCAGACTTCACAATTCTGCTATTCCCAATCATCTTAAATCTTTTGATTATATCCTCAATAGTATCATTATTCAAATTTCTAATAACCACTTTAAGTTTTAAAATAAAATATTCAGCATTCTTTATTAATTCATCTGTTATCTGCCCTGTAATTTCGTCTTTTTCTTTAGTTACATAATATTGCTTATCTATTCTTTCATTTTTCGCATCAGAAATTAATTTATACAATCCATTTTCGCAAAATAATAATTTTAACAAAAGAATAGAAACATTATGATTTTCGCATTTAATTCCCACTCTAAACAATAACGCAAGAAGTAGGTTATACATCGCATAGTAAGACATACTTATTGAATTTTCATACAAATTATTTTCTGACAATAATTTTGCAGACTTCAAACAATTAGCAGATTTCTCCAAATAAGAATTACAAATATCCTCAGAAGGTTCGACAATTCCTAACTTTCCTTCTTTTATTAACTTATTCAGAAACTTGTTTGTCATAAAAATCCTCAATACCTTTGATAATTATATGGTCTTTTATAATTTCTTTGATTAATGAAGAGTTACTATCAAAAGTTCCAATTTTGACATTAATTTTTGTATGTATATCCTCAATTTCTTTTTTAACATTTCTATTTTTTGTCTCAATATAAATATCAATATCACTATCCTTTCTTGCTAGTCCTTTAGCATAAGAACCAAAAAGAATAATTAATTTTTCATTAGTTTTTTTCAATATTTCTTCAAGAATAACACTTAATTCGGGATTTTGCTTTAGTAATTTAGTTAGTTTATGCAATTCTGTTTGCAAAATGTATCTATGAGAAATAATATTCTTCTTTAAATAAAATATTTTATTCTTACCTTCCTTTCTAGAATCAACTACATTCTCCTTTTTAAGATTGCTGAGTTTCCGTAAGATGGTAGAATGAGATTCATCAAGTTTTTTAGCAATACCTCTAATATGACTATTTGATTTTAATAACAATTCGATAATATCTAATTCTAAATTGTTTCTTTTTTGAACCATATGTACCAATTATGAACCAATTATATATAAAGATTTCTATTTCTAAAGATTCGAGAATTTGTTAAAAAACTCAAATCTCAAGTTTATCTAGAAAGTACTGAACACTCTTAATATCTTTTTCCATAAAATCCTACCTGAAGATTTATTTAAACATATCAAAAACGTTTCCTTGCGGTTCATTTGTGCTCAGTGAAGAAGGAGCTGATCCACTGTTTGAATTCCCATAAGAAGTATTTCCAGAATAAGAACTTCTTCTCCTATTTTGTTCTTCCTCATCGAACATTTTACGCATACGCCTACGGAAATCCTCAATATCCTTCTCATCAGCAATCCCATACTTCGGCTTTTCCTGACTCGGTGGAATGTAAGTCTCTTCATGAAGATGTTTCCTTCTCGCATTTTGCCTAACAATAACATCCTCCCTAATAACCTGCTTATGCTTATGAGGTTTTAAGACAAAAATAAGAAGCAAAACAAGAACAAGGAATCCTAAGAGAAGATACAGCGAACTACCAGAACCTAATGAGCCAATCACATTCCCCGTAAGGTCAGAAACATCATCAAGAATACCTTGCGCTTTTGGAATAACAACATTAGGAAAAACTTGCCCAGTAAGAGGTGTTGTAAGTGTGTAATTTCCAGGATCAAAAAGCGAAGCAAGATTCACCTTTGTACTATCACCAATACCAAGACTTACTTTTTTACCATTAGCCTTATTCTCTGAATTAACCTGAAGCGTATCTTTGAACGGAACATTTCCATTATTCTTAACAAAAAGATCTATCCCTTCAAGTTTAATATCTAACATACGAAGTTCTTTAATAGTAACAAACACCTCATCATGAAGCCCAAATCCTTCAAGCCTAAGTTTCCATGTTCCTGGAAGCGACCCTTCTGGAATAGAAAAACTGTCCGTCTTGTTGGTCTGAGAAAGTTTCTGAGAAGAAACACTCCCCTGAGGACTAAGAAGAAACACATTCACTGTTTCCACCATAAAATCTTTTGCTTGATCTAAAAGCGTAGAACTAAAATAAATACTCTCACGAGGCAAGAAACTGCTGCTATTAACAGATAAATGAAGAACAGTAGGAACCGCCTGAACAGTAAAATTAGAACCACCTAACCCAAGATTACCTGTGACATCTTTTACTTTAAGCATGTAAGCATGAGACCCGCTCCTAATTGTCGCAGATAAAGGAAAAACGAATTTTAAAAAATCATTACTGGTAACAAGCTTTTCAGTCTTCACTTCACTATCATCAATTAGAAAAATTACACTAATATCTTTAAGAAGTGTTCCCGCTTTAGACCTAACGTTTCCAGAAAGCACAAGTGTTTCTCCAGGCTTGTAGATCTGTTTTTCCAAAGTAGACGTGATAAGAAGATCTCCTTCAAGTATAAATTCACGAAGATTTTTAAAAACAGCCTGATTCCCTTCATTATCCTTTGCCTCAATCTCAATCCGATAAGACCCTGGAGGAAGTAAACTCAAGTCTTTTGAAAAAGCTAAGACCCCAAGTTTAACAGGAACCGTATCCCTACTTATCACTTCTTCATTTTTAACAAATTTAAGAACCGCAGTTCCGTCAACACCAACCTGATTATATTTCGTAATAATCCCCTTAATATCAACTTTTTCTCCAAGCTGGTAGTTCTCTTTTGTTTGCTCAAAACTCCCAAGAAGCTCTGAGGTAACGAGGAATTGTTTTGAACTCTGCTGATCAATAAGATTTCCCGCTTCATCAGTAAGAGCAGTCTCTATTGTACAAAATCCTGCCTGCCCTTCCGGAATAGAAATTAATTGCGAGAAACTGCTTGGAACACTTGACTCAAGATCTATGATTTTTGTGGAAATAGGAATTGTATCAGCACAGTGCAAACGAATGCTGAAATACGCTCGAAGCGTAGTGTTTTCCATGATTTGCCCGGCGACAACAATTTTGTCTCCATAATTAGAGAGCGTAGCAGTATCATCAATAGCAATCTCAGCAGTAACTAAGGGCAAAAGGAAAAGAAAGATGAATAAGACAAAGCTGATCGACCTCATACCACTAGTCATGAGTTAGGAAGTTTATAAAGGTTATTGTGTTCGAGAGGAATTTTGAGATTAATTTTATATACCAGCTTCCTTCTGAGTTCTTTATGGCTGATCTAGAAAGAATTCGTCATTCTGCTGCACATATTCTCGCTGCCGCCCTAAAAAAACTCTGGCCAGATATAAAATTAGGTATTGGCCCAGTCATTGAAGAAGGTTTTTATTATGATATTGACTCAAAACATGTCTTCACACCTGAAGATTTCCCTAAAATTGAGAAGGAAATGGAAGAAATAATAAAAAAAGATGAAAAATTTGAGAAAAAAATTCTTAAAAAAACAGAAGCAAAAAAGTTATTCAAAAACGATCCTTACAAATCAGAACTAATTGAAGACATTGAAAAACGAAATGAAGAAATCAGTATCTATAAAACAGGAGAATTTGTTGATCTTTGTCACGGTCCACATGTTGCTTCCTCAAAAGAAATTTGCGCCTTTAAATTATTAAAAATCTCCGGTTCGTACTGGAAAGGTGACGCGAAAAACAAACAACTCCAAAGAATTTACGGAACAGCATTCGTTACAAAAGGAGAACTAAAAGAATACCAACAACGAGTTGAAGAAGCAAAAAAAAGAGACCATCGCGTACTAGGAGAACAACTAGGATTACTGATGATCCATGAATACTCTCCAGGTGCTCCTTTTTTCCTACCTAAAGGAACAATTGTCTATCAAGAATTGATAAAATTTTTAAGAGAAGAATACCTGAAAAGAGGATACAAAGAAGTAATTACACCTCTCCTTTACAATAAAAAATTATGGGAAACATCCGGACACTGGGAGTTTTATAAAGATAATATGTTTCATGTAGAAATTGAAAAAGAAATCTTTAGTTTAAAACCAATGAATTGTCCTTCACACTGTTTAATCTACAAACACAAACTGTGGAGTTATAAAGATTTACCCTTAAGAATTGCAGATTTCGCACCCTTACATAGAAATGAGCTTTCCGGCACCTTAACAGGATTGACAAGAGTGAGAAAATTCAGTCAGGATGACGCGCATATTTTTGTAACAAAAGACCAACTAGAAGAAGAGATGAGAGAATTTTTAGCATTTGAAAAAGATATTTACGAAAAAGTGTTCAAGTTCGAATATATCATAAGTCTCGGAACAAGACCAGAAGAATACATGGGAGAAAAAAAGTTATGGGACGAAGCTGAAAAAGCTTTAGAAAACGTGTTAAAAGAAAAAAATCTCCCCTATACCATAAAAGAAAAAGACGGCGCGTTCTATGGCCCAAAAATCGATTTGAAAGTAAAAGACTCTCTGGGAAGAGCTTGGCAACTCGGAACAATGCAACTAGACTTTCAATTACCATCAAGATTTGAACTGACCTACGAAGGCACAGACGGGAAAAAACACGTACCCATCATGATCCATAGAGCAATTTTAGGATCTTTAGAAAGATTTATCGCAATTTTAATTGAACACTTCTCAGGAAAATTTCCATTATGGCTCTCTCCAGTACAAATTGTTTTCGCAACAGTCGCAGACAGACATGTTCCTTTCGCAGAAAACTTAAAAAAAGAGTTTGAGAATGCAGGCTTAAGGGCAGAATTAGACGCTCGCTCTGAAAGTATCGGGAAAAAAGTCAGAGACCATCAGGCAATGAAAATAAATTATGTTATCGTAATTGGCGATAAAGAAATGGAATCCGGTGAATTAGCAATCAGAACAAGAGAAAACAAAGTAGTAAATCTGAAAAAAGAAAATTTCCTAGAACAAGTAAAAAAAGAAATCGCTGAAAGACAATGCTAGATAATCCTAAAAGTTCTTACAAAAAACTGCTCGCATCTAAAGAATTTAAACAAACAGGATTTTTATGCAGCATTTTTGTAATGGCCTCTCCTGAAGAGCTGAAAAATGAGGAATGGCAATTTGATTTTTATGATGAAAAGAAAGATAAGATGACAAGCTATACTGTCGGTGAAGAAGTAAAAATTGTTGATACTGAAGCAGATATTTTCAAAGAAGAAAATACAATAATGAAAGCCCTAACCCTTGATGAAGTACAAGTTTCTTTCGACAAGGCTTTAGAAAAAGCAAGATCCTTTTTAGAAAATGAGACTGAAAACAGGATAATCATCGTCTTACAAAAAGAAAAAGTCATTTTTTGGAACATAAGCCTGTTAACAACAACATTCAATCTCCTAAACATCAGAATGAACGCTATTTCTGGAGAGATCCTGGAAACAAAAAAAATTTCCTTATTAAGTTTTAAGAACTAATCTTAATTAATTTTTATTCTCAATAATATTTTTTTAAAACTAAAAATATCTTTGAAAGAGCCATGTTTCCTTTGAATAATTATTCATAAAAATAATTTTCTGAACTGACCACTGATCCTTCATTTAAACTTTTCAAAGATAAACTATTTAAAGATCTGAAAAGTTGCAATGAAAATGACTGAAGACCTTCATCATAATCCAGTGAGAGAAAGAAAAGAAAAATTCTTCTCCCTACTCAAAGAAAAAAAAGAATGGATACACTACCTTCTCTTAGGAATTATCATCTGGATCGGCGCAGTCATAAGATCTTATGTTCTTCCAAATTTAAAAGATATGACCACAGGAAAGTATATCACCCTAGAATTAGATTCCACCCTGTGGCTGAGATACGCAAAAGAAATTATAAAAAGCGGACATTTGTTCACTATTGACCCTTTACGCTACGCTCCCTTAGGCGCAGATATTAGTAATCTCGCAACATTCACCTCCACTTTTGTCGCATACCTGTATAAAT
>JAHFKM010000020.1 GCA_023245385.1 archaeon | reverse complement strand
AAGAATTAAGACTAGAAGGGGAATCCCGATTTTTTTTGGAGGCTTTAGATGAGCGTCTAGAAGAGTATGTGTCTAGTATCTTTGAAAATCATAAGAACTATAAAGCGATAGTGGACCTTTGGGGCCAGATTAGAAGAAATGATCGTTGGGCGATCTTGGAGGCTCACGGTAGCATCGACCCTAAAACCAGGAAGTGGATTTATCAAGAAGGTAAACGATTCATCCCAGTTCAAAGATGGATAGATTCTGTATCCGAAAATTATTCGACATTAATAATTTTATCTTGTAATGAAGGAGCCTGTTCCGTAAATTCTGAAGAGTCGACTCTTCTGATTCCAGACCGAACTATAAATCTTAATCAATTTTACGAACTAGGAGATAAGCCCTGTTTTTCTTTACTTGTGCCTGGAATCGGCGAAGTAAATGATTATATTTCAGACTGGGTATTAAAAGAACTGAGTGTTAAGTATTCAGAGCATACACGCGAATGAATTGTTAAGATATTATTTGGGGATACTCACTGTAATTCCAGAAAAGAGTTTTTTAGATAAATACAAATCAAGAAGATCATTATTAACAAATAAAGAAAATTAAACCAAGATAGTTTACACAAAACAAGAATAGTTATAAATTAACAAAAAAGAACAAAATAAGCATCTGAAACCGTCAGATAAAGAAACATGTGAGGGAATGAAAAATGTTTTACGAGAACTTAGCAGTGCTGAAAGGCTTGACACAGCGATTAAAATTGCTCTTGAAAAAATATAAGCTTGTTGAAGATATAATCATCTTCGGAAGTATTGTCAGAGCGAAGTCTCGGCCGAAAGATTTGGATCTGGCTTTACTTGTTCATCAAAAAGAAGAAACTATTCTGGAAAAGATTGAAGAAGAAATTCAGAATGAATTAAAGGAATTTAAAGTAGATATAACCGTGTTGACGATTAAAGAAGTGTATGCACCAATCTGGCTTTCGATAATGCATGAGGGTTGGAGTGTAAAGAAAGAAGAGTTCTTACCTGTCTTACATCAAGTGCAACCTTCGAAGTTGTATAAGTATTCTATTAAATTTTTAACGCCAGTACAGAAAGTACAGTTTGATCGGGGCTTAAAGAAGATGATTGAGAAGTTGCAAGGAATAAGAATAGCGAGAGGAGTGATCTTAATTCCTTTAGAACAGTCTGAACAGTTTGAAGAGTTTTTAAAGACGTGGAAATTGGAATTTGAAACGAAGCGTTACAGTCTCTTACCGGAGTTTAAAAAAATTGAAAATTTAATTGCAAACTAAAATGTGGAAAAATTTTAAAGATTTTATAATAATTTAATTTAGGTGATTGTTTAGCTTGGTTTTGAAATTTTTCTAATCAGAGTTCAATTTGGTATTTTTTTTTCTGAAATTTTTAAAACCTTTAATCAGAAAGGAGTTTGATTCAACTTTTATTTGATGGAGTTAAACAATTATTAGAGTAGGGGGTTATTTTTTAATAAAGAAAGGTGTAAATTATTTTATTTCGGAGTTCTATTAATGAAATAATCTGTATTTGCTAAAGATATAAACAGTTGCTCCAGTAGGACTGCCTCCACCACTATCTCCTCCACTTGATCCACTAGAACTACTGCTTGAACTTCCTCCAGAAGATCCTCCTGAATCTCCACCACTAGAACCTCCGCTGTAACTTCCTCCAGAAGATCCTCCCGAGTAGCTACCTCCTCCAGAATAAGATCCGCCTGAATATCCTCCACTAGATGATCCAGATCCTGGAGAGTATCCTCCGCTTCCTGAATAGCCACTTCCTGAATAACCACCAGATCCTGGAGAGTATCCTCCGCTTCCTGAATAGCCACTACCGGAATATCCTCCGCCAGAGTAAGAACCACTGCCATAATTAGGTGCAGCTCCTCCTGGATAATTAGAGCCACTTGATGTGCCTGAAGGTGCAGAGCCTGAAGGATATCCCCCATATTGTGCTGGACTACCATAAGCTCCTGGACCATATCCTCCGCCTGTAGCGCCTCCAGCACCTGTTGTGCCTGGAGAAGCAGGACTATTACTCCAACTATTAGTAGCAGCGTTATATGTCCAGGCGTTTCCAGCAGATCCTGATTGGTATCCTGAGCCTGATGGAGTGTAATAAGAAGAACCTACATATCCTGGACCACCAGGACCGTTTGCGTATCCTGTGGAATAGCTTGCTGGGTAAGTACCAGATCCTGATTGGTATCCTGAACTATCTGCGAAATTTGAAAAACTTGAAGGAGGTGTATAAGTTTGTCCTGAGGAACTTGTCCAGGATCTTGTAGTGGTGTCATAGTTCCAAGTATTTCCTGAGGCGTCTCTTCCTGAAGTTGCGCCTGCGGGTGAGCTTCCTGCAACTCCTGTTTGAGAAGGTGCGGTGTTCATTGCGATGCCTGTTGGAGGAGGGACATAATTTTGTCCTGAGGAACTTGTCCATGCTCCATTATTGTATGTCCATCGTGCTCCTGAATTGTCTGTAAAGGAATTAGTTTGATAAGTAGTAGGATAATTTCCTGATTGACTTTGTTGGTTTTGTTGTTGGTCTTGGGGATTTGTGTTAACTCCTATTCCAGGGGGAAGTGGAACTCCTGTTGCGCTAAAGGCTTGTCCATAGGAGGTTCTCCAGATACCTGTTGTTTGGTCTCTGTTATAACCTATTCCACCAGGTGCTTGCCAGGTATTAGATGAAGCATCATAAGTCCATGTTGAACCTGTGGGGGTTGTGTAAGTTTTTTCTCCTTCATGACCTATTGGAGCGACTGTGATTGCTTCAGCTTTATGAATTTCTCCTGTAGAAGAAGTCCAGGTATTAGTGACTGGATTGTAGTTCCATAATTTTCCTTGAGTGTCAGTGTGTGATTCATAAGTGCCTTGGGAGGGATTGTATTTTGTTTCTTCAACGTGAACTGCTATTCCTTCTGGGGGGGCGTAAATGTCTCCTGTTTTTGCTGCGATATAATTTTGGTGTTCTGGATTGTAATTATAATTAATGACTGATCCTTGTTCTTGTTTGAAGTCATATCCTATTGGGTTAATAACAACTTCTCCTCCTCCAAGCACTTTGTAGTCTCCTACAGGGTAAATATGTTTTTCTAAAGTTCCGTCTGGTTTTGTAATTTCATATCCTGTTGGGGTATATTTATATTGAAAGTTTCCATCTGTTGTTTGAATTGTTTGTGTGTGTATTTCGTTTCCTTTTTCAAATGCTTTTTGAGGAGTGTATCCTTGTGGATAATTTGTTTCGTAAGTTTCTCCTGCGGGTGTAGTGTAAGTATAAGTGCCGTCTTTAAAAGTGTAAGTATAACTTGTTGCGGGATCAGTATAGCTATAGTCTTTGACAACTCCTAGTATTTGTTGTTGATTTTTTTGAGGAAGATAATTACCTTGTCCGTCGGGTATACCAACAATCTTGCCATTTGTGTCAACAAGATTTCCTGAGGTGTCTTTCGTGTATTTTTCTGTTTCGATAATTTTTCCATGGATAATGGGAATATCCACGGGGGTCTGTGTGTCGGTTATTTTTCCTAATTCTTGTAAGTCTTCGTATCCTGGGAGTACTGGTGGTCTGAAAACTTCTCCGTAGACTTTTCTGTATTCATCTGCGAAACGTTCTTGAGTGATTTTTTCTACTTCGTCAGGAGTTTTTCCTTCTGCGAGGAGTTTTGAGTAGTCTTGGTCTCCTCCTTCAGCCATTTTTTGAGAGAGTTCTTGAATTTTCTTTTGTCGTTCGTATTCTCTTTCAAATGCTTCTTTTTTATCAGGATATTCTTTGAGGAGTTCTTCTCTGTTTTTTTCCCATTCTTCAACAGCTTTTCTTGTTTTTTCATCGAATTGGTCTTTTAATTGGGTTGGATCTGCATTGATTTTTGTGAGTTCATCTTTGAGAGTGCCTTGTTCTTCTGGTGGTGTACTTAACAATCTGTCTGCGTTTAAAGTAAGGTGTTCTGCTGCGGTGAATTGACCGTAGGCTTTACCATATTCTCCATCTTTGAGTGCTGTTTCAGAAACTTGGAGTTGAAGTTTTGCGTTTTCAAGGACTGGATCGAGAGGAGTATCATAATGTTTGTCTTTTGTTTCTTTTTCTAGATCATTGATTGTGTTTTTGAGTGTATTAATTTCTTCTTGGGTGACTTCTTTTTGATGAAGTGCGGTAATTCCGACATTATCCTCTTGTTTTGCGGTTTCTGTTTGTACTGCGAGTACTGGTGTGTCTGTTTTTCCTGCGAACTCTTCTTGTAAAGCTTGTTTTTTATCTTCTAGAGATTTTTCAGCGTCGACACTTTTTAGGGTGAGATCGTTAATGAGAGAAGCTGCTTCTTCTTGGCTGAGAGTTCCTGCTTGGACTTTTTCAGCTAAGGCTGTTTTAATTGCGTTTGTAGAGTCTTTATTTTGGATAAATGTTCCTTCAAGAGAGATAAAATTATTTAGTTCTGCTGTTCCTTGCTTGAATTTTTGAAAGTTTGGGTTTCTTTCTAATTGAATGTGTTGAATGTCTTGTGTTGATTTTTCGAAAAGGTTTTGGCCATCTGCTGCTGCGATTTGTGCGGCTGGAATATTTCCTTGGTCAATCATGGTTTGCATTTCTGCGAGGCGTTCTGCTGCGTAGTGTTGTTCAAGTGCTACTCGTTGTTGGGGGTTGGTTGTAAAGAGAAGGTTTAATTTTTCAGCGAAGAGATCTAGTTTATAGAAAGGTTTGTCTGGTGTTGTTCCTGGATCAACAAAATGAGGAGAAGTTTGATCTTGAGAGAGGGGGGTGTTTGGAATTTGATCTTGTGCGAGAGCGAATGAAGAAAATAAGAGTAGAAAAGATAAAAATGAAGTAATTACTTTTTTTGAATGACCTCTTTTCATTATAGAAAGTTTTAGAGAGGAGGTATTATATAAATGTTTTTAAAGAATTTTTTTTCTTGGTGACGTAGGTTTCAGCGCAGCTTATTGAACAAAAGTAGTATGTTTGTCCACGAAGTTCTCGTTCGACTACTTGTTCGTTTGTGAGCATTTTTCCGCATTGAGGACATTTTATTTCAGTGTCTCCATGTTCATATCCTTCAGTAAAACCTTCTTCAAGGTCTGTAATTTCATCTTCTTCGAGAAGTTCTTCTCTTCCTTCGTGGGTGTAAATAATTTCTTGGGATTCTTCAGGCATGGTTTCCTCCGATTTTTTTCTTTTGGTTCATGTATTTTTGTAAAACTTTTGGGATTTTGACACTTCCGTTTTTTTCTTGAAAATTTTCTAAGAGTGCTACGAGCGCTCGGGAGCTTGCGATAAGCGTGCTATTTAAGGTGTGTACATATTTGCTTCCTTCAGGATGAGAATATTTTATTCCTAAGCGTGTCGATTGGTAGCTTGTGCAGTTGCTGCAGCTTCCTATTTCGCGATATGCTTGTTGTACTGGATACCATGCTTCAAGGTCATATTTTTTTGCTGCGACAGTTCCAATATCTCCTGTGCAGACGTTGACTTGTCTGAAGTGGAGACCAAGACTTTTGAAAAATTCGATTTCGTTCTTGATTAATTCTTCATGGAGTTTCCAGGAGGATTTTTGATCTGAGAAAATAATTTGTTCTACTTTGTTGAATTGGTGTACGCGAAAGATTCCTTTCGTGTCTTTACCATGGGCTCCTGCTTCTTTTCTAAAGTTGGTGCTAAGTCCAAAGAGTTTGAGTGGTAATTCTTTTTCATTGAGAGTTTCATCCATGTACATTGCGGTGATTGGATGTTCTGAAGTTGCGATGAGGTAAAGATCTTCCTCTTGAATTTTATAGAGAACATTTTCAAAGTCTGTGAGGTCTGTAACTCCTTCGTATGCTTTTCTATTAATAAAATGGGGGGGAAAAATGAAAGTGTATTTTTTCTTAGTCATAAAGTCGATAGCGTAATGAATTAATGCTTGTTCGAGTAAGGCGAGATCTCCTTTGAGGAAGTAAGTACGGGATCCTGAAATTTTAGCTGCGCGTTCTAAGTCTGCCCAGTTGTTTTTTTGCATGAGGTCGACATGGCTTAAGAGTTTGAATGGTGGTTTCTTTTTCTTTCCAAATAATTTTATGATTTTATTTTCAGTATCATCTTTGCCGATTGGAACTGATTCGTGGAGGAGATTTGGTAATCTAAATAAAAGTGTGTCTATTTTTGTGCGGAGTAGGTGGAGGTGTTCTTCGTTTGTTTTGATTTCTTCGGGGAGTTTTTTTGCTTTTTGAATAAGTGGGGAAATGTCTTTTTTTTCTTTGTTTAATTTGGTAATTTCGAGAGTGATAGTATTTCGTTCTCGTCGTAATTCGTCAGTTTTGCCTTTGAGTTCTCTCCATTCTTTGTCGAGAGTGAGAAAGGTATTGACGAGAGAAGGATCGTAGGCAGTTCCACGTCGTGAAATATTTTTTTTAACAAGTTCTGCTTGTTCTCGGAGAAGAGTTATATCTAACATAAAGGGGGATTTGACAGCTTCAACTTATAAATTCTTCTGTTAGAAAGAAAAAAATGATTTTGCTACTACTCAAGAGAGAGTTTATATCTAAGTGGTGGAAAATAGAGATAGAAATGGAAACGTTTAAATATTTCTTTAGTATCATATGCTTAGAAAAAAGAGTTGTATAAATCTACGGGGGTTGACTATTTGTCAAAAAAGAAAGAAATAGATATTTTTGAAGTGTTTTTTAGAAAAAAACCAGCCATGATTTTAGTAGCTTTGAGACAGAATAATAGAAACAGATATGGTTCTGTGCTTGCGAAAGAGGTTGATTGTACCTATTCTCATGCTGTGAAGATTCTGCAGGAAATGGAGAAAGCGCGATTGGTAACGTTTGAGAAGCATGGAAGGATTAAAACGATTTCTTTAACTGATCGCGGAGTATATTGAGAAGATTTCTGAGTTGTTATAAATTTTTTTATTTTTTTTATTTTAGATATAGTTCAGAACTTTGTCGAGTGGTGTGATCCATTCTTTGGCTGTTTCTTCAGCTTGTTCTTCGTTGCCTTTGTAGTGAACTTTTTTCAGTTTTGGTTGTCTAGGTTCATGATATATGTCCTCCTTTAAATTTGGGTTTTATCCCAAATCTTTTAGGGGTGACTAAATGTGAAGAAAGATTGACAAGTCGAGAGTCGTAATTAATTCTCCCATCGAGAGGGATCTTTTGAAAAAATAAAAGCTATTGTCAATCGCAGCTTCGACAGGGTGGGGCAAGTTCATAGAAAAGTGAACGAAGAAAAGTTATTTAAACCTGACTTTCAAAAAAATTGGATCATTTGATTTTATATAGGAAGAAAGCGTTCTGGGGAGATGGAGATTAAAAATTTTACGCCGAGATTATATCAGGAAACAATTCTTGATTCGTGTAGTAAAAAAAACACTTTGGTAGTATTGCCTACAGGGTTGGGAAAAACAAAGCTTGCGATTTTAGTTGCTGTGAAAAGAGCGAATCAGTTTCCTAGTACGAAAATTCTTTTTTTAACTCCCACAAAACCTTTGGCTGCTCAGATTAAGAAAGAATTTCAGAGTTGTACAGATGTTCTTCCGGAAGAAATTGTTCTTTTTACTGGAGAGCTTGAGCCTGAAAAGAGAGCTGTAATGATAGGTAAAGCGAAAGTGATTATTAGTACACCACAGACTGTTTCGAATGATGTGGTGAATGGACGGATTAATTTAGAAGATTTTTCTTTGTTGGTATTGGATGAGGCGCATCGGTGTATGAAAGATTATGCGTACACGTGGTTGTGTAAGAATTATATGAAGAAGGCGCGTTATCCGAGGATTATTGGTTTGACTGCGTCTCCTGGTGCTGATACGAAAACGATTACTGATTTGTGTAAGAATGCGTTTATTGAGGAGATTGAGATAAGAACTGATCAGGATCCTGATGTGAAACCCTATGTGCAGGAACTGCGGGTGGAATGGATAAAGGTGGATCTTCCTGGAGAGTTTAAGGAAGTACAAAATTTTCTTCATCTTGCTTACAAGGAGAAGATAGGTGCTGTTAAAAGTTTTGGAATAGTGAATAAGAGTGAGTTTTCGAAGAAGGAACTTCTTTCTCTGATGGCTTCTTTACAGGGAAGACTTGCGAGGGGGGAGAGGGATTTTCAGGTGATGCGAGCTATTTCATTGTTGGCTGAAGTGTTGAAGATTGAGCATGCGATTGAGTTGTTGGAGACACAGGGTGCTGAAGCGATGCATACTTATGTGGAAAAACTTTTTTATGAAGCAGAAAAAACAAAGGTGAAGGCGGTTAAGAATCTTGCGAAGGATTTGAATATGCGTTCTGCTCTTGTTCAGGTGAAACATTTGTTAGAGAAAAAGATAGAGCATCCTAAATTGACTGCTTTGAAAAAGGTAGTGGGTGAAGAAATTAAAAAGAATCCTAATCTAAAAATAATTGTGTTTAATCAGTATCGTGAATCTGGAAGGATGATTGAAGGAGAGTTAAATAAGATTGAGGGTGTGAAGGCGAAGGTTTTTGTTGGTCAGGCGAAGGAGACTGGTTTGTCTCAGAAAGAGCAGCTTGTGTTGATTGAAGAGTTTAGTGGGAATCTTATGAATTGTATTGTTTCTACATCGATTGGTGAGGAAGGATTGGACATTCCGAAGGTTGATCTTGTGATTTTTTTTGAGCCTATTCCTTCTGCGATTAGAAGTATTCAAAGGAGGGGGAGAACTGCGAGGACTGAGAAGGGAAGGGTTATAATATTGATGACAAAAAACACGAGAGATGAGGCGTATCATTGGGTTGCGTTTCATAAAGAGAGGAATATGTATAGGGTGTTGGATGAGTTGAAAAAAAAGTTAACGCTTCCTGCTTTAGAAAGTCAGCCTACATTAGCAGATTATACGACGATTGAAGAGCCGTTAAAGGTGTATGCTGATTCTCGTGAGGCGAATTCAATAGTGATTAAGGAGTTGGTGAATCAGGGGATAAAGGTGACGACGAAGGTATTAGATGTTGCGGATTATATTATTTCTGATAAGGTTGCTATTGAAAGAAAAACTGTGGGAGATTTTTTAGCGTCGATGATTGATAAGCGTTTATTGCAGCAGTTGAAGGATTTGAGGAGTAATTTTGAAAAACCTTTAATTATTCTTGAGGGTGAGGAGGATATATATTCGTTGAGGAAGATTCATCCAAATGCGATTAGAGGAATGCTTGCTACGATTACTGTTTCCTATGCTATTCCTATGGTAAGAACGCAGAATGGGATAGATACTGCGCTTTTGATTAAGGCGATTGCGAAAAGAGAACAGGATACGAGTGTGAAGGAGTTTAGTTTGAGAGTAGAGCGAAAACCGTTGACAACAAGAGAGCAGCAGGAGTTTGTTGTGGAGTCTTTTCCTGGTGTTGGTCCGGTGATTGCGAAGAGTTTGTTAAAAGAGTTGAAGTCTGTGAGGGTGATTGTGAATGCGTCTGAAGAGGAATTAAAAAGGGTTGAGAATCTTGGCGAGAAAAAGGCGAGGGAGATTAAAGAGTTAGTGGATGCGATATATGATTAGTGGAGAAGGTTATTTAGGTTAATCGTGTAAAATGTTCTGGTGGTGTAAGTGTGTAAGTCTTGACCGTTGTTGAGAATGTTTTGAGGATCTGAAAGAAGAATGAGGGGAGTTGGATTTTCTTGAAGATGTTGGTCAATCTTTTTTTTCAGGTCTGCAAAATTGTGAGGAGAGTAAATTTCTAGGGGTTTAGTAAAGGTAAGAGGCCTGACTTGCCTGACTTGGATAGGTGGAGTATAGCGTGTGTTGAAGCGGGGGTTTTTAATTTCTCCGAGAGAAGCGAGTGCTGAAAGTTGTTGAGGAAAGTCTTGAAGAAGAGGGGAATTACCATCTGATTTTCCATTATAAAAAAGGACGCCGGCATAGAGAGGATCATTTCGAAAAAGAAAGTATGCTGCTTCGTGACAAATATCTTTCCAGGGAAAAAGGATTGAAGTTGTTGATTGAGAATCTTGCAAGAAGGTGTCGAGTGGTTTTGAGCTGACCATTAAAAAATAAACACATCAACTATTCTTAATAAGTATTATGGGGATAGAGAATAGGTTTCGATTTCTTCGTAGTTTGGTCCTTGTGAGGTTAGAGTACTTTTGTAGAGGGTGAAAGAATCTAAAGTGAAGGAGATTTTCTCGATGTTCATAGCTTTGAGGGTTGAGAGAATGTTTTTTTTTGAGGAGATTTTTTTTATTCTACCGAGGGTGATGTGTGCGGTGAAGCGTTGTTCTGAAGCTACTAGGTCGAGAGTTTCTTCGTCTATTTTTTGTGCGAGTTTGATAATTTTTTCTTCTGGGGTTAGTCCTATCCAGATGACTGCGGGATTTTCGATATTTGGGAAAAATTCTGTTTTAGTGAGTGTGACTTGGATTTTTTTTAAAGTGATCTCTTTGAGTCTTGTTTTAATTTGTATGAGTGTGTCTTCTTTGAGTTCTCCGAAAAATTTTAAGGTGATATGAAGGTTCTTTTTTGCTACCCAGTGAATTTTTGCTTCTTTGGTTTTTGTTTTTCTTTGTAAGTCATATAAAGGATTTTTTATTTCTTGAGGTAGATTCAGGGCGACAAAGTATCTCATGGTTCTTCACAATTTTTTGAGAGCTTCTTGTTTTTATGTGTTGTTATCCGAACATTTCAAGAGAGTTTTCTTCATAGTTTATGTTAGGTTGGATTTTTTCTACTGCTTTGAGGAAGTCAGAAGTGAATATTGTTTCTCTGTTATCTCTGATTGCGTAGTATCCTGCTTCGGTGCAGACTGCTTTGAGTTCTGCTCCTGAGAAGCTGTGTGTTTTTTCAAGGAGTTCTTCAAAGTCTATAGATGAGAGATTCATGTTTTTTGTGTGGATGGAGAGAATTTGTTTTCTTCCTTCTTTTGAGGGGAGGGGGAATTCTATGATTCTATCAAATCTTCCTGGTCTGAGGATTGCTGGGTCGAGAGTGTCTATTCTGTTTGTTGCTGCGATGACTTTGATATTGGGAGTGTTTTTGAATCCATCCATTTCTGTGAGGAGTTGGATAAGTGTTCGTTGGACTTCTCGTTCTCCTGAGGTTCCGGTTTCCATGCGTTGGCTTGCGAGTGCGTCGATCTCGTCGATGAAAATTATAGAGGGTGCTTTTTCTTTTGCGAGTTGAAAGAGGTCTTTGACGAGTTTTGCTCCTTCTCCGATGAATTTTTGGACGAGTTCTGAGGCGACGATTGGAATAAAAGTAGTGTTAGTGCTTGTGGCGACTGCTTTAGCGAGTAGTGTTTTTCCTGTTCCTGGTGCTCCGTGTAATAAAACTCCTTTTGGTGGTTCAATGCCTATTTTTTTAAAAAGTTCTGGGTTGTTTAGAGGAAGTTCCACGACTTCTTTGATTTCTTTGATTTGTTCGTCTAGTCCACCGAGTGATTCCCAAAGTACAGATGGTTTTTCGAGGATGAGAAAATTATCTACATCAAAGGATTTTGTGTGATCTAGTTTTTGGACGACAGTTAAGGATTTTTGTTCTACTAAAACTGTGTCTCCTGATTCAAGTTGGATGTTTGCTGCGACGTTGACGCAGAAGTGGTTACCGTTTGCGACGCGGATGATTGCTTTGTTGTGAATGTTTTTTTTAACGTCACAGACTAAGAGGGGTAGTTCTTTGTATTTGTTAAGTTCTGCTTTAAGATATCCTACGCTTGCTTTGAGGAGTTGGTTTTCTTCATGAATGTTTTGTGTCAACTGGAGGGAGAGCTCTTTTTCCACAAAGTATATTCATCTGGAACTTTCTTAATAAAGTTATCGGCTGGAAGATCAAAATAAAACTATTCTAGGTCGAGGCTATCCCACCGTTCGCTTCGCTCACTCCGCAGCAGAGCTGCGGGGTATTACGCCTCGACAAATGAGAAAAGTGTTAACTGATTTGGATCTCCTC
>JAHFKM010000019.1 GCA_023245385.1 archaeon | reverse complement strand
CCCTTAACTGATGGAAGCATCGGAGACATGATTTATTTCTTTAGTTACAAACATCCAGAATTCAAAATTGATATTGCACGAGACATGAGAAAACTAAATGATCTCACTCTCGAAGCAAAGAAGACTGGTTTGATCATCCTCGGATCAGGCCTTATCAAACATCACATCCTAAACACGAACATGCTCCGCAACGGTTGTGATTACGCAGTGTACATCAACACCTCCCAAGAATTTGACGGCTCAGACGCAGGAGCAAGACCAGAAGAAGCAATCTCCTGGGGAAAAATCCTCCCTAACTCAAAATATGTTAAAGTCTTTGGCGACGCAACAATCCTCTTTCCCCTGATCGTTGCTAAAACTTTTGCAAAGAAGTAAAAATTAACGCAAATCCTTCGTCACTTCTAACAATTTTCCTTTAAGCACTGCCTTAGTTATAAATCCAACTAAACGCGTTAATTCTTTCCCTTTATGAAAAACAATCAGTGTTGGAATAGCATTTATCTCAAAATCCTGCGCAATCTCAGGATGCTCATCCACATTTAATTTTGCGAATTTAATATTTGTAAACTCCTTACTTATCTCTTCCAAAACCGGAGACATAATCTTGCACGGGGCACACCACTCAGCCCAATAGTCCACAACAACAATCGCATTCTTATCTAAAAAAGTCTTAAAATCATTTGAAGTTAATTCCGTAAGCATTTTTCACAACCACCATTAAAGGTACTATATAAATCTTTTTCAAAATCAAATTTTTATTCGATCACTTTAAAAAAAAATTGTTCAAAAAGCTTATATACCCCTTAAGATCTTATTCACAAAGAAAAAAAAGGTGAACTCTTGAAACTATCTAATACTACTTCAAAAATATTTTTCACTATAAGTTTACTTCTCTCCTTATTACTCCTCTTCACCTTTGCCTTTGGAGACAGCTTAGAAACAATCTTTGTTAATGGAACAACAACATCTTACAACTTCACAAAAGACTTAGCAAGCCAATCCTTAAACAACAGTTATTACAACGGCACCTTTTTCTTAAACTTAACCTTCCTCCCCACAAACAGCTCTGCAGGAATGAAAACAAACATTTCAAATGTGACCATCTGGTTTACCCATATTGAATCAGGAAGAATATTCCTCGTCAACAGTTCCAACAACATTACAGAGAACGCGAAAACAGGACTACTCTTCATCGTTAATAACTTAACTGTCCGAATTAACACACTTACTCTCCCAGACGGAAGATATAATATAACTATCAATATCACTAACGTTACAGGCACACCTCTTGATGGAAGCGCGGCGACAACAATCAACACTTCAATTACAAATATTACCATAGATAACTATGCCCCAGCGATTAATTTCACTTTAGGAAGCCTTCCCAACTCTACTTATAAAAACACGAACTTCTTTATCTTTTCAAATGTCACTATCAATGAAACCACCCCTGTTAATATAACTTTTAGCTTCTCAAACTCCACAACAGTTAACACCACAACATTCATTAATTATTTTATCAATCAAAGCGGTACAGGCGTTACAGAAACAACCTTAATCTTAAGAAATATCTCTTACAACTTTACTTCCGCAGGACTAGGCAATGACACCTACCTCTATAATGTTACTGTCAACGACCAATACGGCAGATCAAACATCTCAGAAACAAGAGTTATTATTTTTGACAGCCTTCTCCCTGCTATTAACTTTGTTTCACCTACAGAACCAAACGCAACAACAAAGAATCAAAAATATATCCTCTTCAATCTCACTGTAACAAATGAACAAAATATTGCTAATATCACTTTTACCATTGGAAACAGCAGCACAGTCAACACAACAACTTATGTCAGTACAAACCTCACCTACACTTACAATTTTACAGGATTTCAAGGAAATGACACCTATCGCTACAATGTCACAGTCTGGGACAAAGCAAATAACGTTAACACTTCAGAAACAAGATTCCTCTATATCACAGACAAAACCCCTACACTCACTTTTGTCGCAAACACCCAAACAAATGGAACTTACAGAAATACAAGTCTCGGATATGTTCTCTTTAATGTCACCATTACAAATGAAGCTAACATAGGAAACATCAGCTTTGTAATAAGCAACAGTACAACAGTCAACACAACTATTTACAGCACAACAAACACAACCTTCACCTACAACTTCAGCGTTTTAGGATTAGGAAACGGTACTTATAATTATAATTTTACTGTAACTAATACCGCAAACACCCAAAACACTTCAGAAACAAGAACACTTGTCTTTGACACAACCAACCCCACCTACACTCTCACTTCAACACAAGGAACTAGTTTCCTCGCAGGTCTCTCCACAAACGCCTCTTGTAGCATGACCGATGATAACCCTGGAAACCTCAGCCTCCTTCAAGGAACCACTGTTCTCTGCTCAGTAAGCGCACTCACCGCAAAACAATGCTCCTCTGTAATAGGCACAACAAGCCAAGGAGGAATCACCCTCACCTGTAACGGAACAGATCTTGCCGGAAACACAGGATCAGCAGCCACACTACAACTCACTATCAATGCAGGAAACACAGGAGGAGGAAGTGGAGGAGGCACCAGCGGAGGAAACTTCGGTACTGGCTCTCCTGAACAAGTCTTCCAACAAGTATCCTCTGGAGAAACAAAAACATTCCCTATAGAAAACCCTAACACAGGCGTTCAAGAAATTAGCTTCAAAACAGTCAACCCGCTCACAAGCCCACAAATAAATGTTGTAGCAAAAACAGAAGACAAAATAACAAACAAACCTTCAAACATAGTTTACAAATACTTTGAAGTTAAAACCTACAACTTCCAAGACACAGATATTAAAAACGCGTTTATCACTTTCTTCGTTACCGCAAACTGGCTCAATAAACAACAACAAAATCCAGACCATATCACACTCTTACGCTTAGAACAAGAAATATGGAAAGAATATCCAGCAAAACTTCTCAGCGCAAAGAACGGCCTTCTCACCTTTCAGAGTGAAGTCCCAGGATTCAGCACCTTCGCCATCGGAATAAAAGAAGGAGCACCCCTCAGCACAACAACACCACTCCAAGAATCTTCCTCAAACGAAACAACCCAAGAAACACCTCTGCAAGCACCAGCGCAAACACACCTTTCAAAAAAGAAAAAAATGATCATCACAGGCATTGCCGTTCTTCTCCTTTTAGCGCTCGCAGGATTTTTACTGTACAAGATCCATTTCGCAAAGAAATATCAAAAACCTAAATTCTCAAAAAAATTTTAACTCTAAAAATAATCTTCTTCTTTTTTCAGCCTTATGATTCACATATTTCACTAAACACTTTGTTTTCTTCGTCGTCTTAACAATACTCAAACTATTAATTACAGGATATATTCTTGCTTTCTCCACATTATCCTCAAGAAAAGAACTATACCCCCCAGCTTCTTTTTCCCAACCCGACGTAAGATCTAAAAGCACAACATATCCCTCCTCTTCACCCTTTTTATCCTGCAAAAGAAGATAATCCCTCCACTCAAAATAATATCCCCTTACAGATTTTAAACTTTTATTAAAAACCTTTCCTAAAAAGACCTGAATTTCTTTAACAGAATCTTTCCACTCAAAAAAAGAATACAAACACTCTAAAGGTCTCCATACCCTTTTTACTTTTCTTTCTTTACAAAGAAGAACCATTTTATCCAGCGTGTCTTTTTGTAAAAAATCCTGAAGCTGAACACACCCTTCCTCTCCAAGACGTTCTTTAATAAGACCTAGCACTTCTTCACTCTCATACACTTCATTCACCATTAAACCACCCTCCAATGCTTACCCTTTCTTTTTCTCTCAAGATCTCAGCAACCTGATGAACACTTTTGTTTTCCCTGACTTCAAAAAGAATAAACATATTCTCCTCAGAAATAAAAGATCTTACCTTCTTTTTCCCTTTGAAAAAATCCAAACTTCCCCCATCCTCTTCTTCTAAATCAGTAAGGGTAAGAACAAACGCTACTCTCCTTTTCTCCAAACAATCATCATGAGGAAGCAAATAATCTCCAGAACAATACACAAACCCTGAAGCATCCACTTTTCCAAAAACATTTTTATTAGTTAATCTTCTTATATACTCCTTCATCTCTATTCCATTAAGATACGTATAAAACACTTTTAAAATTTCATTTTTTGTTCCAGAAAGATCTTTTGTCTGCTCAAAACTTAAAAGATCAGAATCCATTCTCTCAAACTCTTCCTTTTCTAAGGCACCTTTTACCTTTTTTACAAACTCTTCTTTAAAAAAATTCTTCAACACCACATGAGAAAAGGGTTTATTTGTTCTAAACTTCTTCGCTAACTCTTTTACTCGCTCCTCTTCCAAATATTCTTCTCTTATCATTCGTGAAACTAAGAAAGAAACCTTAAAAGCCTTTAGCCACACTCACTAAAACCACAATCAAAGCAGGTTGGTTTCGAACAACCAGAAACAATCTCCACATTCGCACTAAAACACTTCGGACAATACAAAGAACTTGTTAAATAATTCTCACCAGCAATCGCAGCCAAGACCGCAGCCCTCTTCGGATCTTCAGAGGCGACCGCAATAAAAGACCCAGTAGAAATATTATCCTCATCAGCCAAAGGACTAACACTAGGCAAACTCGCCTGATTAATCTCAGTTAACTTCGCCTGCCCATTAAAACTTGGCAACTTCCCCGTCTTAATCAAATGATCCCTCAACGCTTTAGAAATACCATGAGGAATAGAATCAACCCTCTTCGCACCAAACCCAAACGGCTTATCCCCCTTAATCGAATTCAAATGCTTTAACAAAGAAATAGGATTCCCCCCATTCTGAAAATACTTCGATAACATAATCCCTAAGGCAGTTGTCAATCCAGAAATTTCAGTTCCAATCGGACTCAAATTAATAAAGACTTTTGTCGGACCCAACTCATCATAATTAATATGCACATGCAAAGGCCCATTCCCAGTCATAATCTCATAATAATCCGAACTTTCAATCATATTTCTCTTCCTAAGCTTTATCTTCGGCTCAGGCTGCAACTTTGTCTCAGTCTTTTTTTCAGACAAATTCAAAACCTGCTCACTCTTACTCCCATCCCTATAAATCGTTACACCTTTACATCCATTTTCGTAAGCAAGCATATATACCTCATACACTTCTTTTTCACTAGCCTCATTCTTCAAATTTACCGTCTTACTTACCGCATTATTTGTATGCTTCTGAAACGCTACCTGCATATTACAATGATCCTTCGGACTAAGATCATGAGAGGTTAAGAAAATATTCTGAATCTCTTTTGGAATTTCTGGAATACCTACCACAGACTTATGATTCTGCTCAATCTTATTCCAAAGATCCTGCTCTTTCAAACCAAAATAATTATTTTCCTCAGCAATTTTTTTAAACAAAGGATTAATCTCATAAAAGGTGTTTTTTTCAGCAGGTTTTTCCCCACGCTTTAACGCATCAATACCCTGCGCATTATACCTCACATACACAATCGCAAAAAAAGGCTCAATACCAGAACCCTGCAAACCCGCAGTAATCGCAATCGTTCCTGTAGGAGCAATCGTTGTTCTCGCACAATGTCTCGGCTTCGCAAATTGTCCCCTAAAATGTTCTCCTTCCCTATCAAAAATACTCCTCTTCCAATTAGGAAACACCCCACGCTCTTTCGCTAAAAATTCAGACGCAGCCAAGGCTTCATCATTAACAAACTTCATCACCTGCTCTCCCTTCTTCACAGCTTCTTCAGAATTATAAGGAATCCTTAACATTGCCAAAGACTCAGCCCACCCCATCACTCCCAAACCAATCCTTCTGTTTCCTTTAGCCATCTCTTCAATCTCAGGCAAAGGATAATTATTCACATCAATTACATTATCTAAAAAATGCACTGTACTATGCACACATTTTTTCAAACGATCCCAATCCATATCCGACGCATCTTTGTTAATAAATTTGCATAAGGTAATACTGCCAAGATTGCACGGCTCGAATGACAAAAGTGGCTGTTCACCGCATGGATTTGTCGACTCGATCGTTCCAACATGCGGTGTAGGATTTGAATCAGAATTATTAATCCTGTCAATAACAACAAAACCAGGATCTCCAGTCTCCCACGCAGACTTTACCATCGCATCAAACACTTCTTTCGCATTTACTCTCTTCGTCACCTGCCTGTTTCTTGGATTAACAAGATCAAAATCTTCAGCCTTCTTCACTTTTTGCATAAATGCTTCGTCAATCGCTACAGAAATATTAAAATTTTCCAAAAACCCTTTTTCTTTTTTACAATGAATAAAATTCATAATATCGGGATGATACACTGACAAGATACCCATGTTCGCACCACGACGTTGTCCCCCCTGTTTTATTTGCTGAGTGACACCGTCAATAATTTTTAACGGCGACAATGGACCAGAAGCAATACCACTCGTACTTTTTACCACATCTCCATCTGGCCTTATTCTCGACACAGAAAAACCAGTACCACCACCAGACTGGTGAATAATTGCTGTATCATAAGCAGTCTTCATCCACCCTTCAATAGAATCCTCAATAGGCAAAACATAACACGCTGACAATTGCTGCAAGGCTCTTCCTGCATTCATTAAAGTTGGAGAATTTGGCAGGAATTCAAAATTAGCCATCAAATTATAAAACTCATCTCTTGTCTTTTCATACACAGCCGCAAGTTCAGGATTATCCCTCACAATCAACTGAAGATTATTTAAGAATTTTTTAAAATTACCACTTCTCTCTCCAGACTTAGACAAATTATGATGAAGTAAAAATATTTTTGTTAACTTTTTATCAAAGACTTCTTTTTCTACAACTTTATAAGAAACACCATTATATATTTCGTGAAGAGGAACTTTTGAATGTAACACCTCACCCAGAGCAATATTACTTGCGACAAGATCTAACCACGCTTCAATACTTGGAGCATCTTTCAAATATTTATCTTTAATAACCTTCTCCTGATTTTCAGTGATTTGAAGTTTTACCCTCTTTTTTTCCATCATTAAGCCCACCCCTTGCCCCAACATTTTTGATGATCAGCTACAAAGAAATTTTTCCTTTATAAAGTTTTATTACAATCAGCCGATATGTTCCAACCTCTATTTTTCAGATGTGAAATTCAGTTGTAGTGATGACAGGTTGTTGTCTGGATACTTAGAATTGAGGTTTAATGAAACTTTAAGCTTCATTCTCCAGTAAATAAAACTCAATCTTAATACTTCTTCACACGTGAGTAAGATAAAAAAGAATAAAAAATACTCTCTTTACCTAGACACTTCGTTTTACTAACAAGATTCCAATCATCCCATCTCACTTCTGGAAAAAAAGCATCCCCAACAAAATCTTGATGAACTCTCGTAAGTTCCATTCTCTCAGCAAGAGGCAAAAACACTTCATACACCTTCCTCCCCCCAATAACATACCTTTCTCCCTCTGACAACCTTAACGCCTCTTCAACACTTTTCGCAACATAGATCCCTTCACTTTCCTTAAGCGTCCTTGAAAGAACAATATTCCTCCTTTGCGGAAGCGGCTTAACCTTCTGTGGAAGAGAATCATACGTTTTTCTCCCCATAATCACTGAATGATTCAACGTAAGATCTCTAAATCTTTTCATATCCTCTTTAATATACCAAGGAATCTTATTCTCCAAACCAATCACATTATTCTCAGAAATCGCAGCAATAATTACTACACACACCTTACACAGCCATAACCCTCTTTATTATTGGATACGGATTATACTCCCTAAGCACAAAATCATCTACCGTTAACTTATCAAAATCTTTTTTCACGATTTCTAATCTAGGTAATGCTCTTGGTGTTCTTGCTAACTGCTCAATTATCCCAGTAACATGATCTTGACCTTTTGTATCCTCCCTCTCATGTGGCGCGGAAGTATTTATCCAGTCCAGAATTTCTAAATAATCCCCCGGAACTTTTACCCCCTTTATCTTTTCTCTTAACCTATTCAAATTCAGCCCATACCACTCACCCCGTTCCCCATCACCTGCATAAAAATGAGAATCCCCAAACGTGTGAACAAACCTTCTTGGTTCCAACCCCACCTGCTGAGCAATTACCTGCGTAAGCATCGCATAACTCGCAATATTAAATGGAACACCCAAAAACATATCACAACTCCTTTGATACAAATGTAAATCCATCTTTCCTTCTTCAGTTCCATTCAACTGGAATAAAATATGACAAGAAGGCTGACTCACCCTTAAATTATCTCCAGGATTCCAGGCAGTAACAACAGTTCTCTTACTTGTTGGTTTTTTCTTCACACCTTCAATTAAGGCTCCTAACTGATCAAATTCTTTTACATTACCCTTTCCATCCACATATTTCCAATGCCTCCACTGGCTTCCATATAATGGACCAACATCACTCCACCTTGCAGCGAACTCCTGATCTTCCTTTATTCTCTGAACATACTCATCTCTCGCAGCTTTCCATTCAGGAGAATATCTTTCTGAAACCTTTCCAGAAAAAACTCCTTCTTTCATCAAATTTTTTAAATTATGATCAAACGCATTATCATCCCAAATATGCACATTACTATCCACAAGATACTTTATACTTTCCTCTCCCCTTATAAACCAAATAAGTTCATTGGCAATAGTTTTTATCCCCATCTTTCTTGTCGTCATTAATGGAAACCCTTCACTCAAATCATACTTATTTTGATAACCAAATAAAGAAATTAAACGCATTCCCTTACTTCCCCCCTTAAAATCAACATCATCCTTTTTTTCAGGAGCAAGTATCGCTCTCGCATGATCTAAATATTGTTGCACCATTTATTTATTGCTACTATTAACCAACTTATAAAAATAATTATCTTCTAAACTCTAGTTTGTTTCACTCTCTTGATCATAGCAAAAAAATCTTCTTGATCCATTATTCTTACAAGTTCAAAATAATCTTTAGTTACGATCCTATTATCTTCAGGATTAATTATTTCTAAACGAGGATATCTAAAAGATTCCAAAAGATACACATGACTATTTACTCCGATAATCCCTTCATTAACATTCATTTCTTCTAACAAGGTATCACGTTCATTAAACGGCGTTTCATTCTGCCAATAAAAAAAATATTCAAGACCATTCGCTCTTAAAAAACTTTTAATCCTCTCATCATCACCACGAAACCCCTCTTTTGAACGCGTTAAATTCTTAGCGATATCTCCTTGAGAAAAAGAAACATTGTTTCTTCTCAGAATAGCCTGTACTACAGAACACAGACAATAATCTTGCCTTTCTTGCGGAATTAAATCATATTTCAATTCTGAACCTCTTTCTGCCCTCCACTCGTAATTCTTCCCCCTTGATGCTGTCCTGAATATGCTCTCTTAATATCCCCAATCACCGGCTCATACTCAACATTAAACATCCTCGCTCCTAACTCAAACATAAAATCATGCTCACCTAAATTTTTAATTCCAAATGTTAACTTCCCCTTCCACCCAGGATCTATTTTTGTCGCATGAAAACTCACCCCACCCCTTTGAAGAGAACTTCGCGGCCATACCTTAGGAATCAAATATCCTTCAGGAAGTACTAAATCCCATTTTATTTTCTCAGCAGGAGCATTCACTGATTCTATCGTTGTTACCAAAAAATATTCCCCAGGTCTCATCATTATTACCTTATTTCCATCCTTTTCAAACTCCCCAATCACTTCTACCTTCGGAGAATACCTTTCCCTGCTACTCCCATCAGCTCCAAGAAAACTATCACCTACTATCTTATGAACAGAACCAACTCTCAAATCAATTCCAATCCCTTCAGGATTATTCAATTCTCTTTCCGCAAGATTATCAATTAGCTGATATTGCCCATTTAATTCTAAAACTTTTACAGCTGAAATTTTCATCTTTCACTCCCTTTTTCAATCTTTTTTAAATAATTTTGGTAAAATAGAATACAAATCACTGAACTTTGTACTCTTTACACGTTCGTACCTTTTTTCTGATTCACCTAACATTCTATATACCACAAATTTTGCCATCTGCTGACCATCCTGAACAAATAAAGGAACATCTCTTGCTCTTATTTCAAAAACAATATGTGAAGGAATATTTGATTTTTCAGGATCATATCCGTGAGACGCATTTATTAAACCAGCATAATGAGATTTTATATCTCCTACTTCCTGAGAATATTCATCAATTTCTGCTGCAACAAACGGAGGAAGTCTTACATGCTCCTTTGATTTTATCAAAAAAAAATCTCCTGGATGCACTAAAATTCCTTTTCTTCCACTCCCTTCAATGCGCTCATAAAAATCTTCAGGAAGATAAAATCCGTTTTTAGCCAAATCCAAGGTTCTTCTATCTCTCAACGCTCTATAAGCCATTAACCCCTCAGCAGGAATATCCGCTGTAAACGTTAACTTACCCGTTTTAATTATACGACTCTTTTCATTTTCGTCATATGACGGATTTCCCTCATCATCAGTTAGAATAGGATAACTCTTTAATAACATTTCAAGCTCTGATCCAACCATCACCTCTGGATTTCCTTCATAAAACATTATCTGAGGAATTGCAGTCTCACCCGCATAGACTACCAAAGGAAAACACGTAGAACTCATTTCAATATATATATTTCCTCTATACCCCTCAGTTATTACATCAAATCTTGGATTTCCATCAGTTAACGCCCTCATTGAAACACCAATTCTTCCTCTCCCCGATTTATTAAATACTCTCGCACTTAAGACCTCTGGCAATTCCAAAGATTCAACCATCTTCATCGCATATTGCTGCAAATGATCAACATAAAATCTCTGATGAGAAGAATGAATATCTACAATATCCTTAGAACTTAAAGCATCCTCAATTTTTTTCCCAGGAACAGGAAGAAAACTTCCTAACAATTTCCATTTATCCTCAGTAATTCTTAAATCTAAACTACTTGGATTAACCAAATTAACATCCGCGTTAGGAATAATCCCCCCCCTAATAAGTTCTATAATCTTCCAATCTGGCAACACTCCACTTTTCATACTCTCTAAAAGAACACTTCGCTATTTTAAGATTTATTATCTTTTAATATCTATATTCTCAAATAATTCAACCATAATAATATTCACCCTTACTTCTCTGTTCCTGATCAAGCTGAGAACCTGGCTTGTTCATTCTCGGTCTAAACGTCTCTTTATCTCTCCTATAAGTAATATCCAAATTTTTCAAAACTTTATTCATCCCCTCCCTTTTTCTTAAAGGCGCATGCACTCTCCCCTCTTTTCCAGGATCACCCTCAAAGACCAACATCGAATCACCAAGATAATCAATAAACTGAATATCATGATCAACTACAATCGCACAAATCTCCTTTTTAGAAACAAACTCTTTAATCACCTCAGCAACTTTCAATCGATCCTCCACATCAATAAAAGCTGAAGGCTCATCCATCGCAATAATTTGCACATCCTGCTGAGACAAGGTCGCTGCAATGTATACTTTCTGTAATTCTCCACCAGACAAATGTTTAATCTCATTATTCAAAATCGTTCTTATATTCAACTTCTCCAAAATGTTCGTCTTATACCACCCAGAAGAAAATTCAGCACCAGAAACCTTTCTTAAATACTCACCAACAGTTCCTCCAATTTTACTTTCCAAATACTGTGGCTTAAACGCAATCGCAATCTTAGAAATTTCCCCATTATCCGGCTTTAACACACCTGCAAGCATTTTTAAAAAAGTTGATTTACCTAATCCATTCGAACCCATCACAGTCAAGACCTCTCCCCTATGTAAATTTCCCGCATCCACTTCCAACTTAAAAGCACCAAAATCTTTCTTCAAACCAGGATACGCTACCGCT
>JAHFKM010000001.1 GCA_023245385.1 archaeon | reverse complement strand
AAAATAAATATCAAAGATGTTCCAGCACTGAAACCGTATTTCAGACTTAAACCTCCTACAAAAGGATTTGAACGTGGTGGGATAAAAGTTCCTTACAGTCTTGGTGGATCTTTAGGGTATAGGAAAGATCATATTAATGATCTGATTAGGAGAATGATTTAGAAGAATGGTTGTGTATAAAAGGAAAAAAGATAAGCGTATGCGCGGAGCGAAAACTACTCATGGTTTTGGATCAAAAAAGAAAAATAGGGGAGCAGGAAATCGTGGTGGTAAGGGGATGGCTGGGACAGGAAAGAGAGCAGATCAAAAAAAACCAAGCATAATCAATCAGTATGGTAATAGTTATTATGGAAAAAAAGGATTCAAGAGACCGCAAGAAGTGCAGGCGCATATTCAAACAGTTAATATTGAATATCTCGAAGCGCATCTCGAGAGTTATGTTCATCAGGGCTTAGTCACAAAAGAAGGCGACTCTTTTGTTGTAGATTTAGAAAAACTCGGCTATCAAAAACTTTTAGGAAAAGGAAAAGCACGACACAAACTTCACATACGAACGCCTTTTGTATCAGCATCAGCAGTGATGAAAATACAAGCAACAGGAGGTCGTGTCGACCACAATGTCCCTGCTTAACGCGATTCTCACCTATTTTCCAGAAGTCAAGAAATCTCCAACGCGACTTAGCTTTAGTGAAAAACTTAAATGGACGCTTCTTACGCTTGTTGCTTTTTTTATTCTTGGTGTTATTCCTTTGTATGGGTTAGGATCAAATGCTCTGTCACAGTTTGAACAACTTTCAGTTATTCTCGGCGCAAGTTTTGGGTCACTTCTTTCGTTGGGGATTGGTCCTATTGTTACAGCATCTATTGTTATTCAACTTTTGGTAGGGTCAGGTATTCTTAAGATTGATACGACTAGTTCGGAAGGAAGAGCATTCTTTCAAGGTCTTCAGAAGATACTTACTCTTTTTTTTATCCTCTTTGAAGCTTCAGTGTATGTTTTTTTAGGAGGACTCTCACCTGCGCTTGAGATTCGTGGAACGAGTAGTTATTTTGTTTTACAATTACTTCTTGTGTTTCAGCTTATTATTGGTGGTATTCTTGTTATGTTTATGGATGAAGTTATTAGCAAATGGGGGTTTGGATCGGGAATAAGTTTATTTATCGCGGCGGGAGTTTCTTCAGAAGTTTTTATTCGCGCGTTCAGTCCATTGAATAGTGTTGGACAATTTGCGTTTGGTTCGGGACAAGCTCCGGTAGGGGCGATTTTAGTTTTTTTTACTTCGCTTGTCGCGGGAGCGCCGCAGGAAGCATTCATCGCGCTTGCTGCAGTTCTTGCGACAGTTCTTATTTTTATTTTATCTGTTTACGCGCAGGCGATGAAAGTAGAAATTCCTCTTAGTTTTGGTCGCGTTCGTGGCTTTGGGTATAGGTGGCCGCTTCAATTTCTTTATACGAGTAATATGCCTGTTATTCTTGTAGCTGCACTTCTTGCGAATATCCAGCTTTGGGCAAGACTTTTACAAAATTATGGTCATCCTTTTTTGGGGACGTTCACGGGAAATACTCCTGCGACAGGGCTTGTGCTTTGGCTTCATGTTCCACGGCTTATGCAGGACATTCTTACTGGATCGTTTGCGTGGTTTGATCTTGCGCAAGCGCTTGTCTATACACTTTTTTTAGTGGGTGGGTCAGTTGTTTTCAGTATTTTTTGGATCCAAACTTCGGGAATGGATGCGTCAAAACAGGCGCAACAAATTCTCGCGTCAGGATTACAAATTCCCGGATTTAGAAGAGATGAGCGTATTGTTGAACATTTACTTGAGCGTTATATTTTTCCTCTTACGATTATGGGTGGTGCGACGATAGGGTTACTTGCGGCAACAGCAGATCTTCTTGGCGCACTCGCGCGAGGAACCGGAATCCTTTTAACTGTTATGATTATCTACAGACTATATGAGGATGTTGCCAAACAACATATGATGGATATGCATCCTGCGCTACGAAAAATGATGGGTGGAGAATCTTAATGGTCTTTGACACTTTTTTTAATACACTCTTCGGATGGGCGATCACTCTTGATCCGCTTTTGGGAGTGAGTGTAGTCGCAGCAAGTCTTACGTTTATAACTACTATTGTTTATAAGTATGCTACAGATCAGCATGCTCTTAAAACTCTTCGGGAAGAACTCCAGCGTCTTCAGGCAGAGATGAAGCAGGAAAAAGATAATCCTAAAAAAGTAATGGAACTTCAAAAGACAATGTTTCAGAAAAATATGGAATCAATGAAGCACAATCTAAAACCTATGATCATTACTTTTTTACCGGTGATTCTTGTTTTTAATTGGATGAGAACAACATTTACTCCGTTCGGAAAAATACTCTTTGGGTATATTGGGTGGTTAGGAACTTATATTATCTTAACGCTTATCTTAAGTATTATCCTTAGAAAATTATTAAAAGTATACTAAAGGGACACACATGCCAGCGCCAAAACACAGATCAGGAACCTTGCGTAAGATTTTTACGAGAACGCCAAGTGGGAATACTGTTCTTCATTATTCAAAAAGAAAACCAAATAAAGCACAATGCAGACTCTGTGGGGCAGAGCTTAAAGGAATGCCTCGCGTACGTGCGATAGTTTTGAAAAGAATAGCTCTTACAAAAAAAAGACCGACGCGTCCTTTTGGTGGGAATTTATGTTCTGGTTGTATGAGGAGTGTTTTTATTAAAAAAGCTCGGAGCATGACCTTATGAAGATTGGGCAAGTGTGTATGAAAATCGCTGGAAGAGATGCTGGGCAGCTTTGTGTTATTGTTGAAACGCTTGAGGGAGGTTTTGTTCTTATTGATGGGAATACAAGAAGAAGAAGATGTAATCTTAAACATTTGGAACTTTTGGAAAAATTTTTGGATCTTGAGGAAGGAGCTGTGCATTCTTCTGTTGTAGAGGCTATGAAAGAAGCAGGGCTCGCTGTTGTTGAATCAAAGAAAAGAACAAAAACTTCTGTTAAAAAAGAGAAAACTCTTAAAAAAAGAAATCAGGCGAAGATCGAGGAAAAAGTAGCTGAGATAAAAGCTGCTAAGAAAAAGAAATGAGACAGGAAAAAATTCTTGAATACAAACTTCTTTTTCAACAACTTCAGCAACTTCAGCAAAATATTCATGCTGTGGGCCAGCATCTTGAGGATTTGAAAAAGATTCAGGAGAATATTGAAACTATTTCTAGCACTTCTTCTGGAACAGAAACGCTTGTTCCTCTTGGTTCTGGAATTTTTCTCAAAGCGCAGGTTAAAGATACTACTCGTCTTATTATGAATGTTGGAGCGAGTATTTGTGTTGAAAAAACGCCTTTAGAAGCGGTTGAAGCTGTGAGCAAACAACTTATTGAAATGGAACGACTTTTTGGACAGCTTGAGGAGGAAGCTGAGCGGACAGCGGAGCAGATTCAGTATTTTAAAAAAGAAATGGGTTCTTTAGAGCGAGAATAGTTGAATTGTTTTGGAAATTTCTTCAGGGATACCTTGGATGCATTCATAGTTCTTTATTTCTGTCTGGTTTACCCAGGCAAAGTCTGTGAACGCTCCTTTTTCTAATTTGATTTGTCCTGATTTGTATTTTGCTGCAAATTTTACGAGAACGACGGGAATGCCATCTGGTCTTATGAATGCGACGCTGTTGATATAGGTTAGATTGTTTTTTATTTCTATTCCTGCTTCTTCAAAGACTTCTCTTTTGAGTAAGTCTTCAATAACATTTTCAAAGTCTAATACTTCTCCGTTTAATCTTGTTGGTTTGTTAAGGTCTAAATTTATCCATTCTAACTTTCCTCCTGGAACTGCGAATTTTCCAGGATGTACTTTTTCTTTAGTATCTCTTTTCAGAATTAAACATCTTTTGTCTTCTTCTCTTAAGATTACAACATTCGCGACGAAGTAAAATAATTTATCTTGTTTTGCCTGATCAAGACTTATTTTTTCAGCAGCCATTGTAGAAAGAAGTTTTAGTTGTTTATATTATTTTCCTTAATAATTGGGAAAATCATTTTCAATTATAACAATTCATTTAAACAAGAAAACATTCTCTTAGGTATGGACTTGAAGGAGTATTATTCTAGGAAAGATGTTCAGGAAGAGCTTTTACGGCAAGCGCAGGACAGAGAAGTTCAGGCGTGGTTTGGAGCTGTTCGTGGAAGAAGACCTGAAGTTATTCATTTTCCTGGGGACTTAAATGATTTAATTAAACAGGGAATGACTTCTTTTCATATTTCAGAAGAACGTTGGCATGATCCGCTTACCTTAAAACCAGGTTTGGCTAAAAAAGAGTTGGATAATCTTCGCCGTGGTTGGGATGCCTGTGTTCCCGGATTCGAAAAAATTTTTGCTTTTTTGGAGGGGGAATTTATTGCATCAGATTTTAAATCATTAACTGAAACTCTTAACCTTAAAGGGTATGGGCGATTTTTGATCCCTGAATGTTTACAAGTTTTCTCAGTAGATCCTTCAAATTTAAAAATTCAACTGGATCGAGTTGAAGAGTTTATTATCCGACCTTCAAAATTAAAAGAATTATTAATCAAAATAAAAGTGGAGGATGGGAGAATTATTTATGTAAGTCAGGATCACCCTGTTTTAGTTTTTACCTCCAATGGAATTGTTTCAAAAAAGGCGACAGATTTAACTCTTCAAGATTACTTAGTCGAACCCTTGAATTTACCTTCCCTATTTGATTCTTCTAATTCAATTAATTTGCTTGCTCATTTGAGTAAAATTTTTCTGAAGTATGTTCATACTATTCGAAATTGGAATCAAGAACTATCCCGATTTTATGTGGGCTATTCGAAAGAATTTAAACGGTTTATTCCTATTTTAGCCAGATCCTCTTTAAAACGAGACAGCCTTCCTTTGAACGTTTATCTTGATCTAATTGATAAGAAATTACTAAAATCTCTGATTGATCCAAAAATATCTTTCTTACATTCAAAACATAGTATTCCTTTCACTATACCACTGAATTATCAATTTGGGAAACTGCTTGGTTATTATCTTTCAGAAGGAAGTTTGGATGATGCGAGAATTGAGTTTGTTTTTAGTGCTCATGAATTACACGAAGCACAAGAGGTAGTTTCTGCGATACATCAAATATTTTCCACTAAAATTGGGTGTAGTATAAAAAAACATAAAACTGAAAATTCTTTGAAGGTTAGAGTTAATTCTAAGCTCTTGGAGATTCTTTTTAAAGAGGTATTCCAACTAGGAACTGACTCTTATACCAAAAATATCCCCTCCTTTTTGTTAACCGCTCCGGAAGAATTTTTGATCGGATTAATCACATCTTGTTTCCATGGTGATGGTCATATACGAAATGAATGGAACATAAAAAGTGTTAGAGCCGAGCTATTCACTTCGAGTAATGCCTTGGTTCATGCTCTATCTTTTATATTACTTCGATTAGGTGTTCACCATAATCTTCGTATTAAAAATAGATCTAATCTCCTTAAAATTTCCGGTTCTGAAGGGATAAAACGAATGGCTTCTTTATCTCCAGAATTTCTTCAAAAATCAGGTGTTAGATTAGGTCAGATTCTAATTAATCATCCTTCTAAACATACTTCCTATCCTCCCTTTTTTGACATTCAAAAAGTACGCAAATTGAAAGACCGGATAAAAAAATTAAATTTATACAGAGCAATACGACTTAATCAAAGAACAAATTCTATTTTAATTCAAGAGGTAATGAACTCTACATTAAAAAAAGCTATTTCTAATCACATTTTTCCTATCAAAATAAAATCGATTCAATTGATTCAGTATGGTCAGGATTATTACGATCTTAAAACTTCTAAGAATCATAATTTTATGCACGGTTTTAATATTTTTACTCATAACTGTTTAGATTTGGACAGTAAAGAATTGAATTATAGCTTATTTTGTGCCGAGCTTTTAATTGAAGCTTTAAAATTCCATGATATTAAAAATCACTCTCTGAAATTTTCCGGAAATCATGGATTTCATATCGCCATTCCTTTTGAAGCGTTTCCGGATGAAGTGAATGGTGTTCCTATTAAAGATTATTTCCCGGATGGTGTCCGTATTATCGCGGCTTATTTGAAAGATATGATCAAAGATCATTTAACTGCGAAAATTCTTCAGGGACAAACAATAGAACAGGCAGCAGTTAGGGCGGGAAAAACCAAAGAAGATGCAATGTTCGAAGGAAAATTTAATCCTTTCGCTTTGGTAGATATTGATTCTGTTTTGGTTTCTAATCGTCATTTGTTCAGAGCTGCGTACAGTGTAAATGAAAAATCAGGGTTGGTAAGTATTCCTCTTAAAAGTATAAAAGATTTTAATAAAGATGATGCAAAACCTGAGAATGTTAAGGTTACTTTAAAATTTTTGGATAGAGAGACTGCGATTAAGGGAGAAGCGCGACAGTTACTTGTTCAGGCGTTTGATTGGGCTATGAAAAAACAACAATATGCTCCACAGGAACTTCCTATCAAGAGAATCTACGAAGCTCCCAAAAATGCGATTGATGAGAAACATTTTCCACCATGTATGAAATTATTATTATCTGGGATAAAAGAGGATGGGAGAAAACGTGCGGTGTTTATTTTAATTAATTTTCTTTCTAATATGGGGTGGGCTATTGAGTATATTGAGACGTATCTTCTGGAATGGAATAGGAAAAATCATGAACCTTTATTGTCAGGATATATTAAAACGCAAATAGACTGGTTCAGAAGGCAAAACAAAAAAGTTCTTCCTGCTAATTGTGATAATCCTGCTTATTACAAAGCTCTTGGTGTTTGTCAGCCTGATGAGATGTGTAAGTTTATTAAAAATCCTGTTAATTATGCTTTAAGAAAATCTAGGCTTGAAGAAAACAATCGAAAGAAAAAAACTAAAGTCTCTTCTTCAAAAAGAATTAAGTCTGATTCTTCTCCGCCGGCGGTATCTTCAGAGAACAATGTTTAAATATTCATTTTATTTTTTATCTTTATGAAAACGCTCGTTTTCTTGCATGGGCTCTTTGGATCGAAGAATAATTTTATATATTTGGAGAAAGAACTTTCTAAAGACTTTAATACGCTTCCTTTGGACTTCATTGGTTATGGGAGGGCGAAGAAACCACAACTTAGGTATGATTCTGATACTTTTGTTTCTTTTTTAGAGGGGGTGCTTGATCTTTCTCAAAAATATGTTCTTGTTGGTCATTCTCTGGGTGCAATCATCGCGAAAGATTTTACTCTTAAACATCCTGACAGTGTAGAGAAAGTGTTTTTAATTGGCTATCCTACGAGTAGTAAAAATCAGCTTAAAGAACAAATTTTTCATGCTCAACATCCTTCTCTTGCGGAGTTTTTTTGCAGAACAGAAGTGTTTTGGAATCATTTTTTCTTTCCTTATGTGTATTTGTTTCATCGTAAGTACGTTCTTTCTTTTAAGGATTATTTTCGTCATACGCATCACTCGCAGATCTTTACTATTCGTAATACTCTTCTGAAAGATGATCTTAATACGCTCAAAGGGGTGAGAGAGAAAGCGATTTTTATTATAGGAGAGCATGATAAATATATTGACAAAGAACTGTCTTTTTCTGGAAAAGAATATCTTATTCGAGGAATGGGGCATCCTTTCTTTCATTATGAAAAAGAAATTGCGGGTATTATTCGGAAAGAATTAAAGGGATAAAAAATTGAAATGTGTTCTTTAAAATATACTTTCTAGAACAATTATTTATATATACCTAATTTCCAAGAAGGGTCTCAATGAAAAGAGGACAAGCAATCAGTGGAACACTTATTCTCTTAATCGGTGTCGCAGTATTCTTCGCAGCGCTCGGCGGAAGTTTAACTGGAGCATCCCTTTCTTCAAATGCAATTACTGGAAATGTTGTCGGACTTCCCACTTCTCTTACTTCTTGCGGCACAACAAACCTCAAAGGAACATGCCCAACTGGGCAATACTGCGCGCTATGGGGCTCATGTACACCTAAATTAAATAGTGGGCAATCTTGTTCAGTGTCGTCACAATGTCTCTCAAATATATGTTCACCTCCTCCTCCAGGTTATTGCGATCTTCCTTCGGGCATTACTCCCCATTATTGTCATTCGAATTCGGACTGCCCCTCCTCTTCACTTAATTTATATTGCCCCTCTGATAATCCGTTCGTTGCTCTACCCGTTTGCACCCGATCCTGTCTCTCTTCTACTGACTGTGGTGGATCCATTTGTAATCTTCACCCCTCTTATTGTAAACCTGCACCACCTCCACCTGTTTCTGTTTCTTCAACAGCATCCTGCAAAATTATTCAAGGAAACCAATGCGGAACAGGTTATGTTTGCATTGGTAATCCTTCTGGTCTAAGCTCAACGTGCGATCCTTCAACAACAAACATCTGCTGTAAACTTTAATTCTTTTTTCTAAATTAAACACGCTAAGACTTTTTTAAAATTTTTTTCAGAATTTTCTTTTTTATACTCTTTTACTGCTGCAATTATTTTTTCTTTGTTTAAAGATAATTTCTTCGAACGAATTAAAAACTGACAAAACTGCGTCACGTTCTTCGGCTTCTCAGTAAAGTAACAGCGCTCGAAATCAATTAACACAACCTTCTTTTTTTTAATAAAAATATGCTTCATCGGATGATGCATCTCTAATTTGTTTATTTTCAATTCATCCAAGACTTGGCATTGGCGTAAAATGTTTTTTAAAACTGGAAAAGGATTCTTACTCTTCTCTATAAAATCTAAAATTAAGGAACCTTCAACAAACTCGTAGATAAAATATTTCTTTCCTGCGTGTAGTACTCTCGAACCAATGTTTTGTTTGTTTAAAATGTTCAAAAATTTTACTTCATTTTCAATTCGACCTTTATTTTTTATTTTATCATCCTCAATTTTGACAGCAAACATTTTTCCATTTTCAGTATAGGTATAAATCTTCGAACGCTTCCCATGACTAAAATAGTTTAAATCTAAATGTTCAAGCTCTTTTGGAATCATATGTTCTTTATGAACAGAAACCTTTAAAAGTTGCCGCTTCTGAAATAAAATCATGAACGGGTCTTCAGTAAAAAGAGGTTTCATTATAATTATCCTTCTTCTGCTTTTCGTCACAAATGTTTTTGCGCAAAGCGCGGATAGTTCAGCAAGTGGGACTCTTCCAGCTAGTACAACCTCCTCGTCAAGTGTAGTAGGTTCAGCCACTCCTCAGACAAGTACAGCATCATCAAGCACTTCTTCAACACCTTCAAAGCCATTATTAACAGAAGGATCTGGTCAAGATCTTACCAAAAGTTATGATTGGCTTCTCACTACATCATTAAGTACTACGGCAAGTATTCAGGATCAGGCGCTTACTCTTCTTGCGCTTCTTACTCGGGGAGGAAGAGAAAAGGATATTGTGCCGCTTATAGAAAAACTTCTTGAAAGTCAAGACAAAACAGCTAATTGTTGGCCAGATGGTCAATGTACTGTTAAGGATACGGCCTTTGCTTATCTTGTTTTGCAAAAAGCAGGAAAAAAGGATACAAGCGCTATAAAAACATGGCTTCAGTCTTCTCTTATTGGTGGACTCAGAACAGGTGGAGAATGGCGCATCCAAATCGAAGCGACAGAAAAAGACGGAACCTGTTCACTTAGTTGGGGGCAAAACAAAAAGAAAGAAGTCAAACTCAAAAAAGGAGAACTCGATGGTACGAGTAACAAATATTATCTTAACATAGTGACAGATCTTCATGATTCTACACTTTTTTCTCTTCCTAATAGTCATATTATGGTAGACTGCAGTGCGCTCGGAAGTGATACTGTGGGAACAGGAATTGTTATTTCCCTTCTTTACGCAAAAACACCAACAGAGTTATATATTCTTCAAAGTACTCAAGGATCAACTGCAGATCTTAGTCTTTCTAATGGGTGTTTTGGTGAGGGACAACACTCTTCTAAGTGTGTGTACGAGTCTACTCTTTATGCGAGTTGGGCGCTTGTGGAAGCTGGAGAAAAACTTCAGGATTATGGAACACAAAGTTATCTTGAAACTGCACTTGATGCGGATGATCTTCACAAGGCAGTGCTTGTGCGTACGCTTCTTACTGATGGCACCTTAAGCTCAAATTCTTTTGTTAACAGTCTTGTTCAGAGTCAACGGCCGGGTGATGGAAGTTGGAAATCAGGAGATATTCTTACAACTGCGTGGGCGGCGTTCGCGCTTAGTAAATCAGAATTTCAGGAAAACGTTCAAAACGCGAGACTTTTTCTTCAAAGAAAACAAAGTGAAGATGGATCATGGGATGGAAGTCTTAGAAAAACTGCGCTCGCGCTTCTCGCTGTGAAAGGGGAGCTTAGCAGTACTATTATCAGCACGACAGGTGTTGTTCCAGTTAAGGGAACAGATGTAACGGGTGCGGGAGCAAGTGCGGAAAATACTGAAAAATCTTGCAATGATCTTAAAGATAATGATGGAGATGGATTAATTGATTGTGGAGACTTAGATTGTAGTAGTTCTGATGATTGTCGTTGTGATAATGGTGTTGCGGATACAGGAGAAATAGGTATTGATTGTGGAGGAACTTGTACTAAATCCTGTGAAACAGATGATCAAAGTTCTGCTGCGAATGAAGAAGGAAAAGGTGCGGGTAAAAGCGAATGCGCAAGCACAGATGAATGTGGAAGTGGAGAAGAATGTAAAAAAGGAAAGTGTATTACACCGCTAGAATCAAGTTCTATATGTAAGACTGATAAAGATTGTGGGGATACAGAATCATGCACAGACGGAACGTGTGTTTCTTCAGGGAGTAGTTCAAGTTCTTCTCTTACGTGGATTTTCATTGTAGTAGGTGTTCTCGTTGTTCTTCTTGGAGGAGCGTTCTTTTATCTTAAGTTTGTTAAAACCGGAAAAATTACTCTTTTCAAGAAGAAAAACAATGGTTTGAGTTTTGAAGAGTTTAGAAGAAGCGCTGAAACTTCACGACCAGCTCCGCAGCAACGGCCGCAATTTCAACGACCAACAGCGCGACCAGGAAAACATAGTTCTGAAGATGAAGAGCTTGATAAATCCCTCAAAGAGGCAGAAAAACTTCTGAAAGAACCATGAAAAGAATTTTTTTTCTTATCTTCCTTCTTTCAATTAGTTGTGTTTTTGCACAAAACCAGGAGATCACACTCACTCCAAGTAGAACAGGTTATTCTCAGGGAGAAACAGTTCAAATTCATATACTGTCTTCACTTGATCTTATTTCTCCATTGAGTACAAGTAATCTCAAACTTATTGATAATAGGAGTAGTAGTATTCCTATTGCGCAGGGGCTTACAAGAATAAGTGCTAATGAGTATTATAGTTATTTTGACATTCCTACTGTTCTGAAAGATGGAGAGTACTTTTTTAAAATTCTTAGTGTGCGTTACAGAAAAAGTGATGGGACGAGCGCGCTTTATACTACTTCTCTTCCGCTTATTGTCAGAAACACTCCTTATTCTCTTAGTATGCGGCCAGCAATCTTCTTTAAAACAATATCTCGTTTAGAACAACCAGGATTCCAACTTGTTCTTTCTAATCATGGAGCCAGTGATTTTGTGCTTACTCTTAGTACTGACGCGTCGTTTATCAAGGTTCCAACTGCTCCTCAAACTCTTCATGTTGGTGAATCGATCACTCCAACAATTACTACGCTTGTTGTAGGAAAAACAGAAACTACATTCTCAGGGAATGTGATTATTAATTATGATGGTAGTTCTTACGCTCTTCCTGTTACTTTGAAAAGGGAAGAAGCATTGCAAACGCAAGAAAAAACTCCAACACCAAATACTTCAGCTCCTGTTTTATCATCAGTACAAGAGCAACAAGCGCAGGAACAACAAGCAAGCGCGTCACTTGCCTTTCTTACTTCATTAAAAGAGATTAACAGGACTCTTAAGAAAGACCAGCTTCTCGAAGGAACACTTCCTTTTAAGAATACTGGAGAAACAAGTCTTCATTTGCTGCGTTTTGAACTTACAGGAACGCTTCCGGAAGTAGTCTCACTCAGTCAAACACAGCTCGCTCAACTTGATCCGGGAGAAATCCATGAACTTACGCTTACTTTTAATAAAAATAAAGATCTTCGTAAAAATTACCAAGGAACGCTTAAAATAACAAGCAAAGAAGGAACTTCACTTGAACTTCCTATCGCGCTTGTTCTTCAGAATAAAAAAGAGGAACAATTAGCTCAAGAGGTTCTTCCTACAGAAGTATCTTCAACAGTTCCTCCTTCAAGTTTATCAACAAGAAGATGGGTCATTATCTCTATTATTTCTGTCATCATTCTCTTAGGAATAGGATTTTATTTTATTAGAAAAAGGAAAGTGGTTTAGTATTATACTTCTTCTTTCAATTTTTTTATTTCAGCGTTTAAATTTGCAATAATAAGATTGTATTCATGTACTGTAGCTAACATATCATTCAAATAATTTGTAAATTCTCTCCTTGATGTGATCACATTTTCATCACTGAAGATTTCTACTGATGAAGGTAGGTAGTGAAAACAAAAATAATTCAGCTTCGCAAGATCCTTTATTTTTAGCTCAAGCTCAACGAAAGAAGAAAACATCTCTTGCTTCATTTTCTCAGCGACTGCGACGTTTTCTTTTATGATTTTAATGCCTTCTTCTTTTCTTAATTTTTCTATTACCTTCTTCATAACTTCATCTACATGTTGCTGGGGAAATCCTAGCACTTCCACGATTGCTCTTATTGAAAATTCCATATTTTCCTATCCAACAAAACATCAAAGTAAGTAGAATAAAGCAAAGTATGTAGGCGCTTTTTTCTTTTGCTTTCTTACCGGATGAGTTGTATTCTATCCTCTGGATTTCAGTATTGTTTATATTCCTTTCGGGAGTCTCGGGAAAGTTAGTTTCATTTTTTTTGACAAATTTTTCTTTGAGATAATCTTGTTTCAGAACAAGTATTTTTTTAGCGCTTTTACAGGAGCTGTTTAACAGTTTGTTTTTTAAAATGAACACTCCCCCATTTTTAGGAGTAAAACTTTTTGCAGCAAGATTCTTTGTTTTTGCTGGTTTTTTAACGTTCATTCCTGCATTGTTTTCAATCCAATACTCGATCTCAAACGGAAGCGAACTGTTGATTTTATTATAAAAAACAACTTTTTCGGAAAGGGTATAAGTTTCTTTATTGGTTTGTATTTCTACACGTTCTTTACACTCTTTCTCAGCGGAAACTAGACTGATTAAAAAAATTAAAGTAAAAAGATAGATCTTTCCTTTCATCTTGATTTCTTTACAGAAGGGCTTAATAAAGAAACGCTAGAAAAATCCGGAAGATTCTTTTTTTATTCGTTTAACTTAGATCGCATTCCTCTTTTCATATCTGTTTTCTTCCATGCGACTGTATCTGCTTTTAATTTATGTTTTACTTCAGCTTCCAAACTCTCCATTGCGTGATGCGCGGACGCGGCAAGATCCCAATAGGGAGACTTCTTAATTGTGTTTTCCTTTGCTTTAACACTAAATACTGTTTTAGGAGCGATTACTTTTACGTCTAACATATACATCTTTCTTTTTCCACCCTTATCATGTGTCTTGACATCAACAACTACAGAATCAACATTCTTCATCATCCTTTCTATTTTTGGAAATTCTTTCTCGACAAGTTTTTTCAACACATACTGCTCTTCATCTGTTAAATGATCCAATCCGTTATACCTTATTGCTGTCATCTTTTTCTCCTCCCTTAATTAAACGCTCAAATGAAGATCCTAACTCCTTAGCTCGTTCAAGAGAAATATTAAGGTTTCCATTTTTGCTTTTATCTAAATTCTCAGGTTTCACAAAAAACCATCCTATTCTGTCAAACCTGATTCCAAACCACGGTTCAGCTCCAAAACGTTTAGAAAATGTTACAAGTTGTTCCACTTCCTCAGGATAAAAATATTTTGTTGTATATCTTAATGATTTGCATTCAATTGCTAATACTCTTTTTCCATTCCCAGCGACAATATCTGTTGAGGGGAGTGGTGTAGAACCTGAACCAGCGGAGCGAATAATACCCCACTCTGCTTCGTGTAATCTGTGTATTAGTTCTCTTTCAGCGGCGCTTCCTTTAGCTTTGGCTTTCATCTCTTTCTGTTTTAAAGAAAACTTGTTTATATCTTTTGTTAAAAAATAAAAATGGGTAGATTTTTCTCCCATTCCTTAAAGAAAACTTACAAATCTCTTGGCTGAATTGTCGCGCGCTTATTTGCTTTTGCTCGCTCACATGCTTTCTTAATAATCATTTCAACATTCTTACTAAGAGCGTCAGCGAAGTCACCAGCAACATTCATGCCCTTTGCAACTTCTTTTATCTTACTCCTTACTACTACAAGTTCAGACATTCTTCGAAACACCTCCGTTAGCTTTAAAGGCATTTTAAGCCTAATATAAGCACTTTTAGAAGAGGGTAATATATAAATCTTTGGATTAAATTTGATAAATTTTTTTATCAGGAAATCTTTTTCTTGTTTTTTTAGAAAAAGTTTAATTTTCGAAACATTTAAAAATTTAAAATACTCTAGAAGGAATAGAAGGAGGTGTACAAATGGCAGCAACAGTTATGGAAAAAGTCGGAAGCTGGTCCTTTATTGTAGGATTTTTTATAGCACTTATTCTCGGAATCATGCAGAATAATGCGCAGTGGGTCGTGTATGTGCTATTAGTGTTAGGACTTATTATTGGCTTACTTAATATTAGTGATAGAGAAATCGTCCCATTCTTAGTTTCAACTGTCGCTCTTATTGTCGCAGGTAGCGCGGTAGCGTCTATTAGTCAAATCCCAGGTGTTATTGACAACATTCTTGTCAACATCACTATTTTTGTGGTACCTGCAGCAGTTATAGCTTCAGTAAAAGCAATTTATGCTTTAGCAGCAACACGCTAAGGTTTTTTTTCTTTTTTTTTAGGAGATTTTAATAAGTCTTTGGTGTTTCTTTTTTAATGGACGCGATTGTAAGATGTATTTCAGGGCTGGAAGAAGTTACGCTTCAGGAACTCAAAGAATGTCTTTGTGTAGAGGGAACGTTGCTTTTTCCAGGAATTATTTTGTTTCATCCTTTTTCCCAAAAACATCTTGCGGATTTCTGTTATGCTACAAGAAGTTCTTTTTTTGTTTATGAACTTTTTTCAAGCTTTGATTTTGCTACTTTTGAAGAACTTCAAGAAAAGCTCAGTATTCTTCAACTAAAAGATGTTAAAGAACCATTTGTTGTGAGATGTGAGCGTAAAGGGAAGCATACCTTTACATCTCAAGAGGTAGAAAGGTTCTTTGGAGAAATTATTCATATTTCTTCTTCGCTTAAAGTAGATCTTAATAGTCCAAGGACAATTATTTTTGTGGATATTCAAGATAATCATTGTTTTGTAGGAAGGGATTATGCGGGATACAAACTTAACAAAAGAGAATATAGAATAAAAACACATCCACTTTCTCTTAATCCTTGCATTGCTTATGTTCTTCTTAGGATTTCAGGATGGAAAAGCAAAGATATTCTTCTCGACCCTTTTTCGCGATCGGGAGAAATTTGTATAGAAGCGGCTCTCTCAGCATTACAGATTCCAGGAGCTGTTCATTTTGAGGACAAACTTGCTTTCACAAAATTTTTAGACTATTCTTTTACTGTTGAAGCAAAAGAAAAAAAGCTTTCAATTCATTGTATTGATAGTTTACATTTAAATGTGCGTAACTCTGAAACGAACGCGAAACTTGCTGGTGTTGCGCAATATCTTACGTTCAGCCGCTTTGAAGTAGAATGGTTGGACACAAAATTTGAAAAAGAAAGTATTGATCAGATTGTTACTGTTCCTCCGAGTATCTCAAGAATAGTTGATCAGAAAGAAGCTTTAAGAGTATATAATGAGCTTTTCTATCAGGCGGAATATATTTTAAAGAAGGCAGGAACACTTATACTCCTTAGTAAACATCCGGAATTTTTAAAACAGGCTGCTTCTAAATTCATATTTATTTTAGAAAAAGAAATTACCTTTGAGCATGGAACAGAACAATTCTTTATCTTACGTTTCTCGAAGAAAACTATATAAATCCCGGATCCTCCTTACCTTTATGGAAGTTCAATCTTCGACTGTTACGATCTCTTCAGAAGAGTACGATCTCTTAAAAAAGAAAGCAAAAATTGCTGATGATGCGATTATACAACTACACTTAAGCCTTGAAGATTTACGTCACGCCAGAATTAGCAAATTTTAAAGACTCTTTAAATAGTACAATAATTCTTTCATATTTAACTTAACAAAGTTAATTACTTCTTGCTGTTCCTTCTTCGATGCAAAAGAAACGAACAACATTCTCTTCTTTTCATCATCTACAAGAAAATAAAGTCGCTTATTCAAATATTTCTTTTCCCTAAACCATTTGAAACCAAGCGGCTTCCCAGTAGGGTTTTCTTTAAGATTCTCTTTTGTTTTATCAATCCAAGTCTTTTCACTTTGGTCTAAGGTTTCATAGACTTTCTTAAAACTATCCGTCGCATAACTTTCATACATTCCAACCCCTCTCTTTTCTTATTATAAAAATATTTTGATTCTTCAACTCTCAAAGAAAACTATATAAACATTCACCAGAAACTCACTCTTATGACCGGTAAAGAAATTCACTGGGCAGACCTTGCAGCAGAACAACTTATTGCCACTAAAAATAAAACACGCTATGTTTGCGCTTCAGGAATCACCCCTTCAGGAGTTGTTCACATCGGAAACTTTCGAGAAGTCATTACAACGGCTCTTGTTGCACGCGCACTTGAAAAAAAAGGAAAAAAAGTAAAATTCATCTACTCCTGGGACGACTACGACACTTTTAGAAAAGTTCCCGCAGACTTTCCAAAACAAGAACTCCTCACTACTTACCTTCGCAAACCAATCGTAGACATTCCAGATCCTTTCGATTGTCACAAATCCTACGCAGAACACAACGAAAAAGAATTTGAAAAATACTTGCCTCTTGTCTCTATAAAACCAAAATTTCTTTACCAAGCACAAAAATATCGCTCCTGTGAATACGCAGACCTTATCAAAAACGCTTTAGTCCATCGTGTTGCTATTGCCGAAATCCTTAATCGCTACCGAGAAACACCACTTGAAAAAGAATGGTATCCAGTCACAATCTTTTGCAGCAGCTGCAACAAAGACACAACTACCATTACGGCTTATACTCCGGACTACGAACTCAGCTACACCTGTGAATGCGGACACAAAGAAACTTTCGACTTTAGAAAAAAAGGAATAGCCAAACTTCTCTGGCGCTGCGATTGGCCTTATAGATGGTATTTTGAACACGTCGACTTTGAACCAGGAGGAAAAGACCACTCTACTGTTGGGGGCTCCTTCACCACAGGCTGCGAAATCATCCGCGAAATTTTACACTCAGAGCCGCCACAATATGTTATGTATGACTTTATTTCAATCAAAGGACGCGGTGGAAAAATTTCTAGTTCTAAAGGAAATGTTATTACTCTCAAAGAAGTTTTAGAAATTTACGAACCCCCAATCGCACGCTGGCTCTTCGCATCAACTCGACCGAACACCGAATTCGCAATATCCTTCGACTTAGATGTTATTACTTTTTATGAAGAATTTGACAAATGCGAACGAATCTACTTTGGAGAAAAAACAGAACTTTCTTCAGAACTACTTGATAAAGAAAAAAGAATCTACGAACTTTCAGCACTTAAAATTCCAAGAGCTTTACCTTTACAAATTGGATTTCGACATCTTACTACTGTCGCTCAAATTTACGAACTCAATATTAATAAAACTCTTTCTTACTTTAAAGAGCAAATTAAAACTCCTACAGATAAGAAAAAATTGAAAACTCGTATTAGCTGTGTTATTAACTGGCTTAAAGAATTCGCACCAGAAGATTTTAAATTTAAACTTAACTCTGAAGCACCAATTCTCACTCTTACTGCTGTACAAAAACAAGCGCTACAATCTGCTATTACTATTTTAAAAACAAAAGAACTTAATGATACTCAACTTCATCAGGAGTTTTATACCATTATGCAAAGTACGCAATTAGAAATGAAAGAATTCTTCAAACTCTTTTACACAATTCTTATCAGTAAAGAACGAGGACCAAAATTGGCAAGCTTCATTCTTACAACTGGGAAAACGAAAGTGGTTAAATTACTTTCACAAGCTTTGACTAGATCTTCTTCGCCAGATAAATAGAGTTTTTTGTTTCTATTATTTTTACTTTAATTCTCTCTCCAATTGAAGCAGTGCAATCAACAACACTCATCACTCTATTCTTCGCAACAGCGATCATTTCATTTTTCAGCCAGCCTTTTGCTTTTACTTCAACTTGAATATGTTCTCCTCTTTCAAATAGAAGTGGGATTTTCTTTACTCTTCGAATCTTAAAATCTAAGGGGCCGTATTTTAATTTTATTTTGAATTCTTTTTCCCATGCTTCAAGCTGTTTGTAAAATTTGTACCAGTTCTGTAATTTGGCCTTCTTTTCTTTTCTTGAATATTTGTAAAATTCGTACTTTTGGATAGAGATCTTGCAATCTAATTCTTTGGCTAATTGGATTAGTTTTGGAAGTTCCTCATCATTAACTTTTGGTAATAAAACAGGGGTAAGGTTTAATTCTATTTTTGTTTTTTTGACAAGTCTTGCTAAAGTTTCAACTTGTTTAAGAGTATAATACTCAGAACCCATCAATTGCTTTGCTAAATTTTCATTCAGGGAGTGAATCGACAAGTTCATTCTGTCCAATCCTGCTTCAGCTAATGCTTTTACTTTTTCTTCATTGAGCAGAGAACCATTTGTCTGCATAGAGATTATCTTTACTTCTTTTAGTTTTTTTAATTCTGTAATTAATTTAATTAGATCAGGATAGGCTGTTGGTTCTCCCATGCTATCTAAGTTAATCTCAATATCTTTACAGTCTTTTAATTTAATAACCTCTTTTGTCCAGTCAAGTAAATAGTTTACTTCCACTTCATAATTAACAGGATGGATCTCAGGACCAGCGGCAGTGGAACAAAAGGTACAATGGAGGTTACATACTGTTGTTGCTCTTACTTGTAATAAGTTAGAACCACGATCAAGAATGCCAAAAGCAATGTGGCCTAGTAGAGGAATTCCTGATTCTCTTGTGATCTTTACTATATCCATCATGCAAGCACCTTAAAAAACTTAATAAATATATCCTCTTGGCTAGCATTAATTTTAAAAGCAAAAACTGAATGACTTATTTATGACTCTTGGGAAGATTACTGGAAAAAGTTCGACAAACACGTTTAGTTTTACTGTTGAGGCTAACGCTGTAGCACAAAAGTTCCAATATATCAAAGTCATTCATAGAGAGGGATATGATGTGCTTGCGCAGATTATTGATATAGAAAAGCATGAAGGAGAAACAAAAGCAAGTTGTAATGTTCTTGGCTATCGTGATATGAATAGCTTACTTAAAAATTTACGAACACCACTGGAACCTGATTCATTTGTAGAATATGCGGATGATGTTTTTGTTTCTAAAATTCTTGGGTTGGATAAAGATAAAACAGGCGCGTATATTGGGATTTTAGAAGGGAGAGAAAATATTAAGGTGTACTTGGATTTAAATCGTTTAATTACTAAACATATTTGTATCCTTGCTAAGACGGGCGCGGGGAAGAGTTATAGTGTTGGTATCCTTCTTGAAGAAATCCTTGACAAGGGAATTCCTTTGGTGATTATCGATCCTCATGGGGAATATTCAACTTTAAAATATCCTAATGATAAGAAAGAAAATTTTGAGAAGTTTGGCGTTAAACCGAAGGGGTATTTAAAACAAATTCAGGAGTACAGTGTTGATGTTCAAAAAAATCCTGAAGCGCAACAATTAAAACTGAATTCTAAAAATCTCACAGGTTCAGAACTTATGCATTTACTTCCTGCAAAATTATCCAGCGCGCAAATAGGATTGCTTTACTCTGCTTTGTTTGATCTAGGAAAAAGCGCGGATCTGCAACAACTTTTAATTAATTTACAGCTTGAAGAAAATCCAGCTAAGTGGACTTTGATTACAATTATTGATTATTTGCATAAACTTAATCTCTTTGCTGAGAACCCTACCTCTCCTTCTGAGCTTGTCCAGCCTGGAAAGTGTAGTATTATTAATCTTCGTGGTGTTCCTCAGGAATTACAGGAAATTATTGTCTATAAACTTTTATCTGATTTGTTTAATGCACGAAAGAATGCTGAGATCGCTCCTTACTTCTTGGTTCTGGAGGAGGCGCATAATTTCATTCCGGAGAGAAACTATGGTGAGGTTAAAAGTTCAAGTATTATTAGACAGATCGCAGCAGAAGGAAGAAAATTTGGAGTTGGATTAGCTGTTATTTCTCAACGTGCTGCTCGTTTAGAGAAAAATGTTGTCTCACAAACAAATACTCAAATAATCTTGAAATTAACTAATCCTGGAGATTTAAAAGCAGTGAGCAGTTCAGTTGAAGGAATCACCTCGGAAACAGAAGCGGAAATAAAAAATTTGCACATAGGAACTGCGTTGGTTGTTGGTGTTGTAGACATGCCTCTCTTTGTTGATATTCGTCCTCGCAAAAGTAAACATGGGGGGGAAGCTGTTAATATTTTGGAAGCGTTCACTCCTCTTAAAATTCCTGAAACTCATTCTAAGAGTTTAGGAAATCCTCTTCATGCTGAAACAAGCTCTAAAACTTTTAATAGTGAGGTTCCGGTTGAAACAGAAACTGTTGGAAAAGGTATTTTTAATGTGGTTAGACCGAAAATAAGTAAAGAAGATATTTGTTTGATGTCTCAAAAGAAAATAAAAATTTTGAAAACAGTGCTTGTTCCTTGTCTTCTTTTAACGTGTAAACAACATAATTTCACGTTTAATGTTCTTGTGAATCTGACGAACGCGCATATTGTTAAAGACTTTGAGAGGGGTACTGGACAACAACTTTATGCTCTTGAAAAGTTATCTGATAAGGATAAAAAGGTTTTTGATATTTCTCTTAATCTTAAGCAAGAATTTGTTGTTACAGAACTTTTTTCTAAATCTGGATTACAATTTTCTGAAGTATATGAGATTGCTCAGGGTCTTGTTAGAAAAAAATATTTTGAGAAAGCAGGAAACAATTTTAAACTTAGTTCACTTATTTCAATTTACAACAACCTCAGCGCTCTTTCTTGCTATGAGAAAAATGAATTTATGAGAATAGACCATGATATTATTCTGGAAGCTAAGGAGAAAAAAGAAGATGTTCTTGTCTTACTTAAAAGTTTCACAGAAATTGTTGGGTATAAAGAATGTTATTTTGTTAAGTATGATGTTGAATATTTTTAGTGGATAATTCTCTCTAATCCAAGAACAGGTAATTGTGAAACGATCTTTTTTGGAGAAGAGTCTTTTAACAGATATTCACAAGGAACTATTTTTACAGGTTGTCCTTCAAAGTTTAAAGAGATAGGAGATCCTCGATACTCACAATAGTTCTTACTTTTACATGAAGGAATCTGTAACATCCATTGATATTCTTGATTCATAATGCATTTTTCCATGTAAAAAAAGATCTAAGAAAATTTATAAGACCTTTGCTTTTTGATAGTGGGGGTAGACTTCAGGATCCATAAATACTTTTTCTAAACTAATTGTGATACCTTTTTCATTTTTTAGTATTTCCTCAGAGGACATCTTCGCGCGGCCAATGCCTATTAATTCTCCCTTTAAACTTAAGACTGCAATTTGATCTTCCCTTTTAATTTCAGAGTTTATTTTCGCGATCCCTGGAATTGACAAACTTATTCCATGACACAAGGCATCTACAGTTGAATCAAGCACCCATACTTTTCCTAAATGGCTCGTCGCAAATTCTACTGGTTTAATAATTTTTTTTAGTAGGATATCATCATTTTTATGTTCAAATTTAAAATACGCATCCTGCAGATCATGTAAGGAATACCATTCTCTTTCTGTAAAAGGACCTGCTTTTGTTCTTACTAGTTCATGCATGTGCGCGCCAATGCCTAACTGCCTCCCAAAATCATCACAAATTTTTCTAATATATGTTCCCGCTTGACAACCAATTTTAAACAAGACATCTTGCCCATCAATATCTAAAATTTCAAGATAATAGACTTCTCTTGTTCTCTTTTCTCTCTTAACAGCAGAACGCACAGGAGGAATTTGCGTAATTTTTCCAACAAACTCTTTCATAGCTTTTTCAATTGTTGAAGCAGAAATTAATTTATGTACATGCATTAAACATACATATTCCTTTCCTCCTTTCAACAGTACATCCATAATTCGCGTAGCTTTACCTAAGGCGACTGGTAGGACTCCTGTAACTTTTGGATCTATTGTTCCTCCATGTCCGACTTTTTTTATCTTTAAAATGTGTTTTATAAAATCCATCATTTGGTGACTTGAAGGACCTTCATATTTGTTTAAACAAAACACTCCGGATTCTAACAATTCTTGCATTGATCTTTGTTCAGGAGTCTTTCCGTACTGCTTGTCTGTGGATATTTCTTTTTTTAGTATTTCTTTTCTCTTTACTTTTTCAAAAGGTAATAATGTTTCCATAAAAATTACATAAAAGATGATTATATAAAACTACTCCATACCTAAGTATCTGTGCAGTAAGGTGATATATGTCACCTGTCTACACATATCTTAAATTTCCTTTTTGTTTAAGATATAGTCTAAGAAAGCTTAGATCATAGGATAATAGTGGTTTGGATAAGTTGAAATGTCACGAGTGAAAAAGACTTAGGATAGAGCTCTCTGAGAAGATTTATGGTTTTGGACTATGCGCTTCTTTCTTGTTATTTTGATGGACGATATTTTCAGTTTTCATATTCTTCTGTTTTTCCTGCATTGTCACTTGTTTTTCAGGAACACCAGGTTGTTTTTCATGTCCTTTATGTTCTTTCTTTGACATAATTTCTCTTTCTTTTTCTAGTTCTTTTCTTACTTCAGGAGTTTCTTTTGTTTCTTCAGGAATTTTTTCATCTTTTTTTGCTAATAACCTTTCTTTCAAGGACTTTTTTTCTTCTTCTTTTTTGATAGCAAAAGGAAGGTCTACAAGTTCAACAAAGGCGCGGTTCTCCTCTATTATTGATTTTACTTTAATTTTCTGTGGTGGATGTTTAGAACCAGATGACCATAACATTTCATTTAAGCCTTTTCCAATATGAATTTCTTCTGCTTTCATATGACGAGCGATAAATTCTTTGACAGCAGCGACAGCCTTCTTCGCGCGTTTGTACTTTGGAGCTTTATTCCACTCCTTTCTCAGCGGAATGATAAATATTTTTTCATCAGCCATTTTCAAACTCTCGTCTTCGTCCTTCTCCAGCTTCTTTTTACTCTTGTGTATCTGCTTGGATGTACTCTCTTCAGTCCTCTATTCATTTTAGGAACAATCCATAAAGGAGCCCATTTAGTATGCTGCATAGCCTTTGCCAAACGTAACTTCTTCGCTCTTGGTTTATACCTTGCCATTTTTACATCCTTCGTATTGTCGTCTCTTTTCTTTCAGGTTGCATTTTCGTCAACAAACTTTTTAGTTCAGCGTCACTGATCTTTTCTTTCAAAGATCCCTGCTGAACTAATTGTGCGATTAATGCGATGATTTGAATAGCTTTTTCAGGATAGGCCGCCTTTAATGTTCCGTATCTTGTTATTGCGTCAGCGGTCATCCATTGTTTTGCTAGGGTTTCCAAAGCTTGAATTTGTTCTTGTAATTTTTTCTGATCTTCCTCGTTCATTTTAGTGCAGATTTGTCCACTAAGGATTTTCCTTTCGGTGTGACAACTCGACCTTTGTGAGCACCAGTTTTTTGAAATTTTACTAACTCTGCTTTTTCTAGTTGTTGTAGGATGTTTCTTAAAATTTTTCCCGAAGCTTTATAAAATTTTTCAGGGTTATGGCCGCGATTTTTTTTTGAACCATATTTTACTCTTAACTTTTGTACACCTATTGGGCCACGCAAATAGACTGTTCTTAACACTGAGGCGGCTCTTGTGAAAAACCAGTCCAAAGCGACAGGTGGTCTTTCTTTTGCCATTCCTGTTTTTACAAACTTCGCCCATTCAGGATCTTTAAGGAGAGGTTTTAAAGATTCTGCTATCTTCTCAATAGACTTTCCCGCGTCAGCGTCATATAGTGTTACCATTGTGCTTTTCACTCCTTGCGGAGTAAGTGGAAATGTTACTTTCCTATTAAAATGTAAAGATGGGGAAATTTGGATAGTATAAAAAGGTTTCTAGCACTTTTTTTATAAGAGAATGTTTCAGTATTTTTCTAAAAATAATTTATGACTTCAAAAAAGATATCTTCGTTTATTAATTCTTTAAAATAAGAATATTTCCCCTTCCTTGTTTTATTTTTTCTATTTTTCCTTTCGCTTCTAATTCAGCGATCATCAGAGAAACCTTGGCTTCAGACAGGGGAAAATGTTTTCTTAATTCTTTCTGATTCATCCTTCCGCCTTCTTTTTTTAGAATTTCTATTATCTTCTCAGGATCATTGTTTGTTTCAACAACTGGTTCTTTTATGTTATTTTTCTTTCTTCTTGTAAAGAGTACAAAAATTATTACAAGAATGATAACAATTCCAACAATCCAGGACTTATTTGAAGAAAGTTCGTCAAACACGCTTACATCAACAACAGGAAGATCAGATTCACTGACTAGTTTATCATCTTCAGAAAAGTCAGGAAACACGAACAAGTCTACAATAAAGTCTCCTTCTTGAGGAACAAACAATGATTCTTCAGTAATAGTTTTTTCTTTTATCTTCGCTTGAATGGTATAATTCTTTCCAGGAGCTACCTTAAAGTTATAATCCCCTGATTTCGAAACCATCCTTTGTGTTGGTAAAGAGTCAATTTCGATTACAATATTTTGTACTTTTTTTAAGGAGATGCTGTAGACTGCGCCGTGAATATCGGCTGCAGAAACAAGATTACTTAGGATCACAAGTGTTGTTAGTAAGAGAATTATTCTTTTCATTATCGCTTTAATTAATCTTTAACCTTTAAATCGTTTTCTCTAAGTAAAATGAAGGCTAAATTCTCCTCTGTAAAGTTTTAAAAACTAAAATAAAGCTTAAAATTCTCTTTTAAGAAAGTATATTTATAAAGAATGTTCTCCTCATTAGTCTCAGTCAAATCAACAATGGAGGTTTGAACCGTGAACAAAAACAAAAAATTACATATTTTGATATTGGCAGTGTTCCTTATTAGTAGTATTCCATTTGCTTTCGCTGTGGATAGTACTACAAATGTAAACACAGGCTTAGGAATTACTACAGATCCTTCTGCGGTAAGTACGAGCACAAGTGCATCTGTAGATACAAGTGCAAGAGCAAAACTCCATGCAGATATCAATGCGCTCCGTCAGGAAAGAAAAGAAAGAGAAGGGATGAAAGAGGACTTTAAAGAAGAACGAGAGAATTTAAAAGCAGATTATAAAGAAGAAGCAAAATCTTTTTTAGAATTGCGAGCTCATCTTCGCGAATGTAAAGGAGACTTTAGCTCAGATATTTGTAAAGAAATTCGTGTTAAGGTAAAAACTCAGGCTAAAGACCACCTTATTCAAACAGCAGATAAAATTATAGAGCTTCTTCAAAGATTGAAGATAAAAACAGACGCGTCTAACATAGACAATAAAGTCCAGCTCAGCGCAGACATTGATGCGAGTATCAAACAAGTAACAACAATTAAAACAAATATTGAAGGATTGCCTGTAGAGGCGCGTCCTGACCAGCTTAGAGCAAACGCGAAAGAACTTAAAGAAGTTTGGTCAACCACAAGAAAGACGATTAAGCTTGGTGTTGGAACAACAGTTAACTTCGGAATTAAGAACATCATCCTTCAAGCAGAAAAACTAGAACTTCACCTAGATACTGTCCTTGCTAAATTAAAAGCAGATGGAAAAGATGTAAGTAAAGTTGATGTGTCTGTTACTGAGTTTAGAACCCACATCAGCAAGGCAAAAGAGCTCGCGGCACAAGCACAAGCACACTTTGATGCGGCAAGAACAAATAAAGACAATTTTGAAGCAGAAGTCAAACAAGGACAAGAACTTCATGTTCAAGCGCGAAGTGAACTTAATCTTGCCCATAAAAGTTTGAGAATAGTTGTTCAAACACTTAAAGAAATCAAAGGTGCGGAACAAGAGCTGGAAAAGGAAAGTTCAAAAGATGAGGATACAGATGTTAGCGTAGAGTCTGATGTTACAGGAAAGGTTACAGCGACAATATAAGAGCGCGAAAGCGCTCTCTTTTTTTTATTTTAGAAACTCTTAAAAAGTTTAGGGATACTAAAATAGTGGAGGAATGATCACAATGAACAAACTATTTACACTATTTATTTTAGGAATGATCTTAACTGTCCTTACAGGGTGTAGCAAAGCGCCGCAACAGCCACAATCTACAACTCCTACTCAGGAAGTAAACACACCATTAGATTCTTCGTTCCAAAATCAGGCTCAACAGAATGACACTGATGATGTTGACACTCTTGATCAGGATATTAATACGATGGATCAGGATTTGGAAAATCTTTAATAGTTCTTTTTTTTTATTTTCTGGAAAAGAAGAGAACAAAATGTTTATATAACCCTTCACAGCTATTCTTTCTTTAATGAAAAAGAGGAATTCTCACAAAGGAGCAATAGAACTCTCCATGACTACAGTCATTGTTATTATTTTAGGGGTTACGCTCTTATCTTTAGGTCTTCTTTTTGTCAGAAATATTTTTGGAAAAGTAGATATCCTAACAAGTCAGGCTTTCGAAGAAGCTAACGCGGGAATTGCAAAATTACGAGGAAATATTGAACACGAATTAAGTGTTACAAGTAGTGAAGTTACTCTTAAACAAGGAGACACAAAAGTTCTTGGTGTTCTCATGGCCAACCTTGGAGATAGAGAAGCGAAATTCCAATTAAAAACTTCTCTTCCTCCACAAAGTGCTAGGAGTGCGAAATTCACTTGCGAACTAGCGGATACGGAAGCAACAGCGTCAAAAAGCGTCTCCCTTTCATCAGCTCAAGATAAAGATTTTAAAGTTATTATTAATGATAAAGCAAAGACTCCTCTCGGAACGTATGGTTGTGTTCTTTCTCTGTATAAAGATGGAGCAGTCGGTTCTGAAGAAACAATTATTATTCATATTGAAAAATAAAAAACTTTATATCTTTACTTTATTAAATTAAATGAATGTCTATTGAAAAAGGAACGATTAAAGTTGTCTGGGTTGAAGAAAATCCTAAAGAAATCCATTCACATATGTTTTCTATTCTGGAAGAAGCTGTAGCTTTTGGAAGAACAAAAAATGATTTTATTATTTTTAAACTTCTTAAAAGAAAGAAATTTGAAGAGTTTTCTTGGGAGCTTGTTTCTGCGGGTAAGAATAAAGAGTATCTGACGCTCGTAACCACCTATCTTAAACATAGAAAGAAATTTTTTTATCTTCTTCAGAAAATTTCAAGATTCTTAAAATGAAATGGGGCGAGAGGGACTTTCATAACTTTTGGTTAATTTGAACCCCCGACTCCTACGTCTTCAGCGTAGTGCTCTCCCAGGCTGAGCTACCGTTCTGGTCATCTAAGCAGAAGCTTAAAAGATCCCCATTGGACTCAGCGTTGTAATTCGTTCTTAGAGGCACTTATATAAATGTTTTTGTTAGATCTGTTTTATGGTTCCAAAAGTTCTTGTTGGGTGTCCCACAGCAGATCTCAAAGAGTATTGTTTAGTTCCTTATGTTGAACGACTTAAAGAGCTTACGTACGAGATTTTGATATTCTTCTTGTTGACAATTCTCTGACTAAAGAGTATTCTAAAAAGATTATCGCGCTCGGGATACCTTGTATTAAACTTCCTCGTGAAGGGACAATTCCTGAAAATGTTATTCGTGGAAGAAATTATTTGAGAGAATATATGCTTGAAAATAAGTATGATTATTTTCTTAGTTTAGAGCAGGATGTTATTCCACAGAAAAATATTATTGAGCTCTTACTAGAAGCACAGAAAGATGTTGTTAGTGGGGTAGCTCCGCATCTTCTTTTGAGAAATGGAAAATCTGTTGAGATCGCTTTGCTTGGCATCGATGATCCACAGCATCCTGGAATTTATATTTTTTTTACTTATGAAAGTGCAAAGAAGAAAGAGGGAGTTGTTTCTGTTGATTATTGTGCTATGGCCTGTGTGCTTCTTTCGAGAAAAATTCTTGAGAAAATAACCTTTAGATACGAAACTAAGCATTCTTTGAATGAGCTTGATGTTATTTGGGATGACATTTGTTTTTGTAGAGACGCGAAAGAAAAATTGTTTTTAATCTATGCAAACTTAGCTGCGAGATGTGAACATCTCTATGGTGGTGGGTTTTCAGCAACATTCGGAGACACTAGTCGTTTGCAAAAAGTAAAGAATGAAAAATAAGGCTAAAAAAATCCATAAAAAGCTTTTTATATAATCCTCTGATTCAAACTCTTATGGAACTTTCCAAAGATTATAACTTTCAAGAGATAGAAAAAAAGTGGCAAAAATATTGGGAAGAAAAAAAGATTTACGCTTTTGATCCTCACAATAAAAAGAATATCTATTCTATTGACACTCCACCACCAACTCTTTCTGGAAAAATGCACATTGGACACGCTTTTTCTTATAGTCAACAGGATTTTTTCGTACGCTACCAACGTATGAGAGGGAAAAATGTTTTTTATCCTTTTGGTACAGATGATAATGGGTTGCCTACAGAACGTATGATCGAGAAACTCAAAAATGTTAAGTCCACAAAGATGCAACGCCAAGAATTTATTTCTCTTTGCAACGAAACCCTCAAGGAGTTAAGACCTGGATTTATTCAAGATTGGAGGGATATTGCTATCAGTTGTGATTGGAATATTTTTTATTCTACTATTGATAAACATTGTATCAAAACTTCACAAAAATCATTTTTAGATCTTTACAAGAAAAAACTTGTTTACAAAAAAGAAGACGCGTTTATATGGTGTGTCCAATGTCAAACTGCGATTGCGCAAGCAGAATTAGAAGACAAAGAACAAGATAGTACTTTCAATGATATTCTTTTCACTTTAGAAAGTGGAGAAAAAATTACTATCTCAACAACACGACCTGAACTCTTACCTGCTTGTGTCGCGCTTTTTGTTCATCCAGAAGATAAAAGATACAAACATCTTTTTGGGAAAAAAGTGAAGGTTCCTTTATTCAACCAGGAAGTAAAAATCTATTCTGACGAATCTGTCGATCAAGAAAAAGGAACAGGGATTTTAATGATTTGCTCATATGGAGACAAAAATGATGTTGAAGCTGTTAAAAGGAAAAATTTCAAAGCAAGAATTTGTATTACTAGAGATGGAAAAATGAATGAGTTCGCAAAACAATTTCTAGGACTTCCGATCAAAGAGGCGCGCAAAGCGATCTTAGACCAACTTGAAAAAGAAAAAGTAGTAGTAACTAAAAAACCGATTAAACATATTGTTAATGTTCATGACAAGTGTGGAACAGACATAGAATTCTTGGATAGTTTTCAATGGTTTATTAAAGTGTTGGATCATAAAAAAGAGTTACTTGAAGCGGGGAGAAAAATAAAATGGTACCCTGAATATATGCGCACACGTTACGAACATTGGGTGGAAGGACTTCAATGGGACTGGTGCATCTCAAGACAACGCCACTTTGGAGTAGCTTTTCCTGCATGGAACTGCAAGGATTGCAAAACCATCCTCGTTGCCGAAGAAAAACAATTGCCTGTAGATCCATTTATTGACAAACCAATTAAAAAATGCTCTTGTGGTTCACAAGAATTTGAAGCAGAAAGAGATGTTATGGATACTTGGGCAACAAGTTCACTTACCCCGCAAATCGCCTTTAATTGGGTTGGAGACAAAGATTGCTCTGGAGATCTTAAAATGTTTCCTATGGATTTAAGAGTACAAGCGCATGACCTGGTGAGAACATGGGCGTTTTATACAATTGTTAAATCTCTTTATCATCACAAAAAAATACCTTGGAAAAAAATCGCAATCTCTGGACATATTATGGATCCTCATGGAAGGAAAATGAGCAAGAGTTTGGGTAATGTTATTGAACCTCGTTCTATTCTTGATAAATATGGTGCAGATGCGTGGAGGTTTTTAGCAGCAAGTTCAAAATTGGGAGAAAATATTCCTTATCAAGAAAAAGATCTACAAACTGGGAAAAAAATGATTATCAAACTCTGGAATGCATCTAAATTCTGCATTACCCATCTTGAAAACTCGACCCCTGAAAAAGTCGAACTTGAGGCGTTTGATAGGTGGTTACTTACAAAGCTTAATCTTCTTATAAAAGGATGTACTGGAGTTTTTGAAAACTATGAATATGCTAAAGCTAAAGTAGATATTGAAGAATTCTTTTGGCATACCTTCTGTGATAATTATTTAGAAATTATTAAAGACCGACTTTACAACGCTGATAAAAGGGGAACAAAAGCTAAACAAAGCGCTCAATACACGCTTTATCAAACTCTTTTAACATTACTTAAACTTCTTTCACCGATTATGCCGCACATTACTGAAGAAATTTATCAGCACTATTTTATTCGTTTTGAAAAAACAAAAAGTATTCATCTTAGTTCTTGGCCTGAAGAACACAAAGAATGGAACGATAAAAAAATAGAGAAATCCGGAGACCTCGCAATTCAAACAATTTCTCTTGTACGTCAAGAAAAAACCAAAGCTCAAAAGTCTTTAAAAGAACCTGTTCGAAAGATTATTCTCAGCAAAAAATTAAAAATTTTAGAACAAGATATCAAAGCGGTCACGCAAGCACAGGAACTTCTTTACGGAAAAGAATTCAAGGTGGAATTATGATTGAGAAGTTTAAGTTAAAAAAGTTTATTAACGAACTTAAATCTATCCGAGGAAGACATACAGAATTAGTTACAGTTTATATTCCTGCTGGCTATGATATTAACAAGATAATAGGGCATCTCTCTCAGGAACAGGGAACTGCTTCAAATATTAAAGACAAAACTACTCGCACAAATGTTATTGATTCTCTTGAAAGAATGATTCGTCATTTAAGATTGTTTAAGCAAACTCCTGTAAATGGTCTTGCAATCTTTTCTGGGAATACCGCAGGTCAAGAAGGAAAGCAAGATATTAAAGTCTGGAGCTTAGAAACACCAGTTCCATTAAACATTCGTATGTACCGCTGTGATCAAACTTTTATTACAGAACCACTTGAGGATATGTTGCAGATTAAAGAGATTTATGGTTTAATTGCGATGGATAATAGAGAAGGAACAGTTGGATTGTTGAAAGGAAAGTCTATATCTATTATTAAAGATATGACTTCTGCAGTTCCTGGAAAAACAAGGGCGGGAGGACAGAGTTCGGTTCGTTTCAGCAGACTCAGAGAAATCGCGGCTGGAGAGTTCTATGATCGAATCGCTGAGATTGCTAATCAGGAATTTCTTGCTATGGGAAAAAACTTGAAAGGTATTTTACTCGGTGGCCCTGGGATGACTAAGGAAACTTTTCTAAACGGCGCTTATTTGAATAATGAACTTAAGAAAAAAATTGTTGCTGTTCGTGACTTGAGTTATACTGGAGAATTCGGTTTAAAAGAACTTGTAGAAAAAAGCCAAGATGCTTTAGCGCAGGAAGAAATTATTAAAGAAAAAAAGATCATGCAAGAATTTTTTAAATTACTTTCTACTAATTCTGACAAAGTGGTTTATGGAAAGGCTGATGTTAAAAAAGCTTTAGACTTCGGAGCTGTGGATAAGATTCTTATTTCTGAAGAATTTTTAGAAGCAGATGCTTTCGAAGAACAGGCGAACGCTTCTGGATCCACTGTCATTTTTGTTTCAACTGAAACAGAAGAAGGAGCACAACTAAGAGATCTTGGTGCTGTTGCTGCATTTTTGCGTTATTCTATTGAGCATATGGGTTAATTGCTTCTCGTGAGTTGTAGCGGTATATATATATATATATCCTTAAGTATTCTCTTTGTAAGGACAGATATGAAAAAAAAGAATTTTTCTCTTGAACTAGAAATCACCGCAGGCGTTCTTATTATTCTCATCGGACTTGTTGTTTTTGTAAGTTCTTTTGCTGGAACAATTACCGGACAAAGTATTACAAGCACGCTCAAAAAAATCGTACCAAGCACCACATCAGCATTAAAAACGAGTACTGGAACTACAACAGCTTTGCCAATTACTCATCTAAACTTGGATCTTGTTTCCCTTCAAACATGCATGAACCTTGTTCAAGTCAACGCACAAAAGTATAGTTCTGATTTTGAATCAAAGATCAGCCAACTCGGCATTACTGTTGCGAATCTTCAGAAAAACGGAAAAACTCAAGACGTCAAAAAAGCAATGATCACCTTCACAGACGATCCCATCCTCCGCCAAAAACTCAAAGATTATATTACTGCAAAACAAGCATGTGACACTCTTATTGATCAAGCATGGCAACAACTCGCACCGCCCTCCACGTTTGGAATTACCTTAACACAACCAGTATTACAACTCGCATCTCTTACACTCCAAAAAGAACTCCAAAACAGACTCGAACCGAATTTCAGAACAACACTTCTCGCAGCACCACAAATCTGTAAAAGCAATCACCTTATCAGCGATCAATCTTTCTACCGCGCACTTCAAGAAGAAATTTCTATTGCACCAGACCAAGCAAGACTCAAAACTCCAATAAAACAAATAGCAACATTCAGCCACTGCGCAGCACCACGCGACATTTTCCTCTTAGACCAAGCACTCTGGCAAAGCACCAACGTCGTTCTTCACCAACTCGAAACACACGGATACGCGCAGACTAAAGGACAATTCCTCCGCCTTCAGCTCAACCCGCTACTTCCCTTCTATGACGTTTGCAAAAGCAAAGGCATCTTCTGCTACGTCTCAGACACACTTGAGACAAATTACAAAGAAATCATTCAATCACTCCAAAGCTCAACATGGCCAACACAATCCACTTACCTTATTGACAGAAGAAGTGGAGCACTCGTCACTATTCCATCCTGCACTACTCCTTCACCTTCAGCCTGCTTCGATCCTATTACCATGATCAACAGTTTCAGAGACCCACGCGCACTTCAACTCGGACAATGCAGCATCGTAGACATGCTCATTGCAGGACCAAAAGATTTTAACCTTCCAGAAATAACAAGCGGACAAACTCCTTCCTCATCCACAACTTCTTCATCACGCACACAACGCTACCTCTGCCCATCAGATCCCTGCAAACAAGAAGCACAATCCCCTACACCTCCCTCCTCTCTCAGCACAATCCCCTCTACTAGATCAAGCAGATCTTCAGGATCATTCCAAACATTCCAAGATCAAATCCGCAACAGATGGCCAAGCACAACAGACCAAGACCTTCAAGATATGAAAAAACTCTGCCAAGATACACTCACCAGCCCACTCGGATATCCTACCACCGGAAACTGCAACCAACTCTTCGCACAAACAACACCACAAGACCAATACCTCCAATGTATAACTAAAGCCATTGGACTTCCAGGAACACTTGGTACACAACCTTTAGGAGAACAACTCAACGGCGTTCCACTCGGAAAAAAATGTCAACTCAAAGGAGAATCAACTGCCGAAGGCTCCTCAACAAGAGAAAATGTGGGTATACACATGACTGGCTCTGAACGCAGAGGAAACAACGTTATGTATACACTCCAAGACGCAGCAGGAAGAACATCAATCATGACCGTAAGCGACGATGGAAGAACCTACGGATGTATCGGACAAGTAGACTGCAGACAAATCTACGGAGGAGGGGGGAGCGGATCAACGAGCACAGGCGAGGGCTCTTACTATGATCCTAGCTCTGATCCTGCTACTGCAGACTGGGATCCTCACTTGTTTAGATTCGCTGTTGATTTTGTTAAAGATTTACAAATACGGCTTTCTCCTGACGGAAATTCTATTCAGTGGAAGGATCCTCCAGGGGGTTATCTAGAACCACTGAGCTACACAAGGATAAGTGGAAGGACTATTCATATGGATAGCGGTGGTGCTTTGCTTTTTTTTGTAGACTCCGAGATCGAGAGTCTTAAAAGGGATGGAAAAATTACTTCAGAGCAGGAAGGTGATCTTCACTTTAACGCAGTCGATCAGATTTCTAAAAAAACAGATGAAGAAAGAAAAAAAACAGATGAAGAAAATGCAAAAGAACGAGCGGGTGAAGAAGGTTCAAGCCCCGAAGAAGGCGGTTTTGGAGGTTCAGAAGATAAAGGGATTGTAGAACAGCCAGCACCAGAAAACTGTCCAGATTGGAACTCTTGCATAAGCTCATGCTCAGCTCTCGGTCAAGAAATAGCAAAAGTCGAAAAATGTTCTGAAAATTTAATTCAAGCAGGACTCTTAGCCTTAGGAACGCCACGAAAACAAGTCCAACCAGGAACACGACCACCAATAGACCGAGCTTACCTCATAGACGTCAAACAAACAACGACTCCAACACCAGGAGATTGTCTTCCAACAGGAAGCACAGCACCCTCAGGAAGCTTCACCGCAGGATCATGCGCGCTCGTCATGTGCACCAACGCAGCAAGTGCAACTGGATGCTGTGGAAAAACAAGTAACGAAGTGAGCTCAGCACTTCAACAAGGATGTACCAATGGTATTCCCTCCTGCCCAAGCGGAGCCTACACGAATAATAATGGTATCTGCACCTGCCTCACAGAAGAACAACTCACTCTTCCACCACCAGGAAGACCACCGGGACCAGGAGAATAAATTTTTACAAAAAGAAAATTTAACAATCGAGTGAAGACATTCTAATAAAATCCAGTTATCTATTATTTCCTAATCGTGAATTAACACTTGATCTTTCAGAGGGAACTTCCTTTGTTGAGTGATTTTCTATAGGGAACTTTGAAGAATTTGTTTTTAAATTTTTGTCGAACAAAAGGAGACGCGGATACAGTGAAGTATAAGCGTGGGGACATGCGCGCATGGTGTAGTGATAGTGTATCTTCTTTGTGTTATTCTTGTATACTAAGTCTATGTGTTATTTAAGGTCAATGTTGCTGCGGAAAGGAGATGGTTGAGTGTAATAAAAAGGTTTATATATTTCTATTAGTACGTATGTTCTATGAAAAGAACGAATGTTCAGGATAAGTACCGTAAGTTCTTTTATGAGACTACGCGACAAAAGGTGTTAGAGTATTTATTTAGGTATCCCGATCTAGAGTTTAGTCTTTCTGATCTTGCGAAGGAGATTAGTGTTTCGAAGGGAAATTTAGGGGATATTTTAAGGGAGTTTCATAAAGATGAGTTGATTTTATTGACTCCGCTAAGTAAGATTTGGAGGGTTAAAGCGAACCAGCAAAATTGGTTTTTTAGAAAAAGTAAAATTGTTTTTAATTTGAATGCAGTATACCAAAGTGGTTTAGTAGAGTTTCTTAATGACTTCTATCAAAATCCAAGAGCAATGATTTTATTTGGAAGTTTTAGATGGGGTGCAGATATTTCTAGTTCAGATATTGATATTGCTATTGAAATAGATCAAGAAGTAAAAGACGAGGCTCGGGTTGTATTGTTAAGGCAATTAGTAGCAGACAATAAGAAAAATCACGATTTGGTTGTTGAAATTGAAGAATATTTAAGCAGGAATATTCAGGTACTTGTTTTTAATAAAAAATCAAGAGAAAATGTAGACTTGCATGTTTTTAATAATATTGCTAATGGTATTGTGCTTGGAGGATTTTTGGAGGTTAAATTATGAAGGAAGAACGGGTTGAGTTATTGATAAAGCAGGGAGATTTGAGGATGAGAGAGGTAGATCTTGAAAAAGTAAAATCCATAGTTGAATCTGCTGAGATAAACGCTAAGGTTGTAAAGAAGTTAGCTTTAGATAGAGAAAGTGCTACAGTTATTTTTAGAGAGCTGTATGAATCCATTCGTCAGTTGGGTGATGCAAAATGGGGCCTTTTAGGGTATGAACCCAGAACTCACGAAGTGAGCATGGATATTTTGCAGGAAGCAGATATCAAAGAAAAGGTGATGTTAAATTATCTCCCGAGATTTAAGAGGATTCGTAATGATGCAAATTATCGAGGGTTTAAGGTAAGCGTGGAACAAGCGAAAGAGATTACGGATTTTTGGAATAAATGTTCAGGAGAGATCCTAAGCATCATTAAAGCGAGGTTTAGATAAAAGCAATAATTGAAAAAGTTAAGGATGAATTTTATCTGGTTTGATGGTTGATGTTTTCGATAAAATTGCTACAGAAGAAGTCTGTGAAGTATATTTTTTCCTAGTCCAACAGTTTTATTTTTTTTAGGACGACTCGTGTGTGACTTTACCGCTTGAATCTTAATTGGTGATAGTATTGTGACGAAGAAGGACTTTTTTTGAGTTAGTGGTGAGAGTATTTTTTTTTAAAGGTTTTGTGAGTTTCCAGAATTCGTTGAAGTAGGCTTTGAAGGACTCTGCTATTTCTTCGCTGATGATTTCTATGGCAATAGGTTTTTCATAAGGTATCGCAATCATAACGATATCTTTGTAGATTAAAAAGTAAGAAGGAGTCTTAATATTTGTGGGCATGTAGCGTGCGTCACAGTCTTTGTAAGAATTTCGATTCTGTAAAATTTCTTGTGGAGTATCTTGATTAAAAAGGAGTTTACATTTTATGCCGGTTTGGATTCTTTTTTCATGATCCCTTTGCCAGTAGAGGTGATGGTGTGCGGGTTGGTCTTTTGGAATGCCAAGATAATAGTATTCTTCTCCTTTTTTGAGTTTAAGGTAGGTATGTTCATGAGCTGTGGCCAGTCCTTTGAGTCCTTGATAAACTGCTACGTTTTGAACTTTTTTTGATTCTTTAGAGAAACTTTCTAGTTCTGGAAGGAATTGTTCAAAACTTTTTTCGACTTGTTTTAGTTCTTCTTCTTTTTGGAGGATATAGTCTTTTACTTTAGAGGGTTCGGCAGCTTGAAAGTGAATAATACCTTGCTGTTCGACGTGACTGGCTAATCCTTTTTTCTCTAATTTATCAAGAATGAGGTACAATTTTGATCTGGAAACTTGGGATTCCTTTGCTATTGCTCCGGTAGAGCTAAATCCGAGTTTGAGAAGTGCAAGATAGGTTTTTATTTCTCCTTGGGTAAGTCCTATTTGTTCTAATATTTTAATATCCATAAAAAGTAAGAGCTTTAGTTCTATTTAAATAATTCGTTTTTGTGTCCCACTAAGGGGAACTCAATAATTTTATAGTACAAAAGCTAACATTATGTGTGGAAAGACTGGAATTTGATAGTACTCTCGGAGCAAGATATAAGGATTTTAGCATATTATGCCCTCATGAGCCCTTTTTACAGTATACTGTGAGAGAAATTCTACCACGAATCATTGAAGCTACAGATCCAAGTATCTTAGAGATAGGCACGGGAACAGGAAGAACGCTCACAGAAATTATTGCAGCTAAACCTGAAAGTAAAGTCACAGCAGTGGATATTAGTAAAACGATGCTTGATCAAGCCCGACATCAGATTGGTGAAAGAGAAAATCTCTCTTATGTGGAAGCTGATGCGTATAATTTTTTGCAAAGACAATCAAGCGATAGATATGATGTCGTTATTTCAGCATTCACAGTCCATAATATCCCTGAAAAAAAAAGGACAAAGATTCTTTCGGAAGTAGCCAGAGTGATTAAACCACAAGGTTGGGTGATTTTTGCTGATAAGTTTGATTACGGACAAAAAAGGATAGATGAACATGTGCTTCAGCAAGAAATTGACTTTTTCAGAACTGTAAGAGAAAGAGAGGGGCTTGAAGAATTAGCTCAAGAATGGATAATTCATTATCAAAAGGATTCTAGAATTTCACGATCTTTAGAACACGAAATTAAGCTTCTTAAAAAGCTGGGATTTACCCATTTTAATTTGTATTTTCGGTATCATATGGAAGGAGTATATTATGCTCAAAAGAAAGGACAAGCAGCAAGAGCGTTAGACTATGTAAGGAAAGGGGCAAATGTTATGCTAATTCCAAGTGTAATTACTGGGCTAATCCTATTTACAGCAAGAACGAAAGAGCTTGAAGACAGAACGAGAGAGCTTGCTCAAGTTTCTCGAAGATATGAAGAGCGTCGTAAAGACGTAAGCTTTAGGTTAAATGATTTTGCTCGAACTAGCCTCTTCGTTGATTCTGAAGGAAAATATGTGAAAGAGACTATTGAGGGTAGGAGAGAAATCTCAAGAGAAACATTTCTAGCCTATAAGAGGAAAAATGAAAACCAAATATGAAATCCATATCAATGGGTACAAACTAGGTGATTGTTTAGAGAGGGCAGTCCTTTCTTTCGGATTTTATCCGGATAATTTTGACAGAACTAAGATCACTACACACGCACCCCTACATCATTATACGTACAGAACCTATGAATCGAGAGCACGATTAAACGAAGTCTGGAATAAAACATTAGAGGCCATTCAAAATGATGATTGTTTTGAAGGATATATTGAAGCAGAAACAGTTCCAGATAAATATCGCTTGACCTTTCAAGAAAAACCTTTCACACCGATAGTAAATTTTCCTTTCCCAAAATGTGAAACACCATTACTTCTACAAGCCGGACTACATAAAGCTTCAGACATCCACATTGAACGAGATTTAGACTTACCAAGAGACGAACTCGATGACCTTTTGTTAGCGCATAACTTCTACGAAGTTCACTGGAGAGGAGAACATGAAGATGAAAGAATCTTCACATATCAAACAGCATGGTTTGGAGATGCAAAAAAAGCATACGCTCTTTTAAGAGATTATATCAAAAATTCAGGTGGAGCAAGACAAGTAGACCTAGAAATTACAAACCTCTTCCTTAGAAAGCCATCAGATTTCCCAGTCTCCAGAGTTATACCTAAAGGATTTTTCTCTAAGGTTAAACCACTTACTTAGCTAACTCATAAACTTTCTCAACGTCAGGATAAGGGTGGCTTTTGTGTTTTTTCTTGATGTAGAGGAGTTCTTGAGGTCTTCCTAAACTTTCGAGGGCGAGGAAGAGGTAGGCTTGCATTCTTGGGTCTTGGGCGAAGTATTGGAGGAGTTGTTCGAATTCTTCCCATGTGAATCTGTCGTTTCTGAGTTTTTCTTTACTTTTGTCAATTTTTGCACTGAGGTGTCGTACGGGGTAAGGGATGAGTGTTTCGTCGAGTCTTCCTCTTTCATCTTGTTCTGGGAAGAGGGTTTTCCAGAGGTATTTGATGTCTCGGATAAAGTCTTGTTTGGTTTTTGGGCTTGGGGAGACACTATGCATGTAAGCTACGATTTGGTTGATGTCTTCTCGTTCACAGTTTTTGAGATCTTTATTAGTTATATAACTGATAAGTTTGAGGGAGTTAAGTAATCTGATTCTTCGGGAGTAGCTATTATCTTTAGCTTCGAAATTTGGAAAGAGTTGTCTAAAATAGTTTAGGTTATGTTTGTTTTTGCAATAATATTTAGCTTTTTTACTTTGAGGGGGAAAAGCAAAATTGTCAAGATTCTTCTTGAAATCTTCATACTTTTTTTGACTGTTGTAGATGTCGTTTTCTGCCATTAGTAGTCTCTCCTTTGTTAAGGTTACCTTTCTTTTAAAGTTGTGCCGGATTTTGTCCGACGAGAAGGCGCATCGACTTTTAAGTATGGTGCGGGGGACAGGATTTGAACCTGCGAAGACACTAAGTCATAGGATCTTAAGTCCTACGCATTTGGCCGCTTTGCTACCCCCGCATAGGATAGAGAGGGTGTGACAAAAGTTTCTTTAAATAACTTTCTTTTAGTTTTTTGGTAGGGAAATTGTTTCAGGGGTTAGTGTGATGAGTTTGTCTTTTTCTAAATCAAGTAAAATGAGATTAATGTCTTTGTTATATTTTTTTTTGAATTCTTTTTCTAAAATTTTTAAGTGAACATTTTCGTGTTCTCGCAGGTAATCTAAAATTCTTCCACGGTAATATCTATTAGAATCTTTGAAAGTTCCTTGTTTGTTTTTTATTCTTGTGAGGGAGAGGAGTTTGTCTTTTTCTTCATTGCTTGCCTTCTCAAAGATCTGGGTAAATGAACAGAATGTTTGTGCTGGGCATTGGGTGCATTTGGGTGTTTGTGCTGTGCAAATAGTCGCGCCTAGATCCATAAGCGCGTTATGCCAGTCTCTGCTCTGTCCGTGGGGAAGAATTTTTTCAGCGAGGAGTTTTAGTTCTTTGGTGAGTGTTTCGTTTTGTTCTTGTTTGTTTCCGAGAAAGATTCTGTGAAAGACTCTGCGGATGTTTGTATCGAGAACGACAACGTCTTGGTTGTAGGAGAAGCTGCAGATGGCGCTGGCGGTGTAAGATCCTATGCCTTTTAGTTCTAAGAGTTCTTTTTCTGTGTTTGGAAAGACTCCGTTTCTTTTTTGAACAATAGTTTTACATACTTCTTGGAGTCTGAGTGCTCTTTTGTTGAAGCCAAGTCCTTTCCAATATTTCAAAACTTCTGCTGGGGATGAGTGTGCGAGTGTTTCTTTATTTGGAAATTGTTTTAAGAACTCAAGGTATTTTGGAATAACGCGGTCGACTTGAGTTTGTTGGAGCATGATTTCTGAAACGAGAATTGAATAAGGGTCTGTTGTTGTTCTCCATGGTAGGTCTCTTTTGGTTTTAAAATACCATTGAAGGATTGCTTTTTGAAAGAAAGAGTACATAAAGGGAGAGAGGGGTGGTGGTTTATAATAGTTATTTTTGTAAGTGTTTATTTTTATTCTAAAAGTTTTGATGAGAAAGGAGTTCGATTCAACTTCTGTTTGGTGGAGCTAAACAATTACTCTTAAGGAAGAAGTAGTTGATAGTTAGTCTTTTAAAGATTTCTGTAATATAAGAGTAAGCAGAGGTTTTTTACAAAGATGAAAAGACTATTGTATTATATAACGAGCGTCGATGCTGGGATAGCTGATGCGAGAAGGGGAAAGATTATTTCTTTGGAAGAGCTTGAAGCAGAAAAGTATAGGAATGCCTTTCCTAAAGAAGTAGGTGCTAAGAATATTATTGAAGGTCTTCATAGTCTTATTCAAAGAGAAAATCCAGGTTTACCATTAGAACTTATAACAACTATTCCTTTATATTTAGATAGGAATCTTGCTGAGAAGAAAGCAGGAGTGTTTGAAGTAAATCCTTATAGTGGTGGTTTGATTCTTGGGATTGGTTTTTGGGAGGAGAAATTTTTGTATCAGGGTGGGGATGTTTATTGTGTTGAGAAAGAAATAGGGTTGGGTGGAAGAGCGATGACAGTAAGTTTTCTTTCAAGGGCTGCGAAAAGAAAAGTGGAGGTGAAGAATTATTTTTCAAGATATACTGAAAGTTTTATGAATATAAAAAGTGCTGCTGAGAGAACAGGGTGTTAAAAGAGTGTGGTTTGTTTGTTTCCTTTTATGAGATCATCGAATTTTTTATTAAAGAAAAGTAAAACGGTTTCTGCGATGGGTTTGATTTGTTTCTGGATGTAATGATTGTAATCTAGTTTGTGTTTTATTTTTTGAATAGGTTCTGGTCCTTCTTCTGTAATAACATATTCGATAATATCACTGTCGAGTTTTTCTAATTGGCGAGCGGCTTTGACGTGGGGCGGAGTGCTTTTAGTGTATTCATGTAATTCTTTTCTGATACTTTTTCTGTAGACAAGTAAGTCGTCGTATTTTCCCTTTTGGATATCGATTAAGAATTTTTTGGTGTATTCTGCGATTTCTTGGTTGTGGAAGATTCTGTTGAAGATTTCTTGTTGGTATTTTTTTGCAAGGTCTGTCCAATCTGAACGTGCTGTTTCCATCCCGGTGAATTGGATTTCTTCTTTCCCATCTTTAATTAACATTCCAGCGTATCTTTTTTTTGCTCCTTTTTCTCCGCCACGTAATTTGGGCATGAGACATTTGATGAAGCATTTGTCGAAGGAGAGTTCGAGGAAGGATTCTCGTTTGTAGTGTTCTTTGACGAAGGTTTTGTAGAAGGTGTTGATTTCTTGTGCGATTTTTTTTCCGAGTTTTTCTGCTTCTTCTAAAGTTTTTGCTTTTGAGACAACGAAGCAACAATCAGTATCGTTGTAGATTACTTTGTATCCTTTCTCTTCTATTTTTTCAGAAGTTAATTTAATTAGATAATGTCCAAAGTGAGTAATTGCGTTGGCAAGGTTTGGATCGAAGAATCTGCAGGCTGGGCTTCCAAGAACACCGTACATTGAATTCATTTGGATTTTAATTGCATAACGAGCAAGTTCGTTTTTTTCTTTGCGCGCTTGTTCGCGGTGTTTCCAGAGTTCTTCAATTAAGTTAGGAAGTATTCCGTTTTCGTTTTTGAAGCATGCGCCGTTTGGCGCTTTTATTAGATTTTTTTCTTTACAGTTTGAAACATAGCTTAGTGGATCAATGTTGAACGTACGGATGATGCTGGGATAGAGTGATTTGAAGTCTAAAACAAGTAAGTAATCGTAAATGCCTGCTTCTGCTTCACGAACATAGCCTCCTAAGGTTCCTTCTTCTTTAACTGCGAATTTTCCTGAGGGAACGACAAGTTTTCTTTTTCTTGCTTCTCGAATGTATAGGGAATCAAGTGATGCGATGGAGGCGTTGACTCTGTCTAGAGGCATTCCAGTAAGTAAGCTTCGTTGAATAGTGAGATTAAGAATGTCACTCTTGTCGATGATTTTTAGGACTAGTTCTGCATCTTTAAGGTTGTATGCTACTAATCTTTTTTTATTATTTTTAAATAATTCGTCTATTTCTTTGTATTTGTCTGCTCCTGTAGTTGTAATGAGTTTTGTTTCTCCTAAAATTTTTCTTGCTACAGTATCTAGTTTGTAGTCGTCTACTTTGATGAAAGAAACTTTTAGTAGGTTTAATGCGTCAAGGACTTGTCTTCCCACAACCTCTGCTTTGCTGTCTTGAAAGAAGCTTTCTCTTAAGGAGAGTTTTAGTCTTCCTGGTTCTCTTCCGATGTCGAAGGGAATTTTATATTTTTTGCATTTTGCAGCTAAGAATGTAAAATCAAAGTCAATGATATTCCATCCCGTGATAATATCAGGATCGAGAGTGGTTATTTCTGTAATGAATTTTTCTAAGACTTCTTTTTCGTTTTCACAGATAATTGCCCCTTCAACAGCGGTCTTTGAAACAATAAGGTTCCTTTTTATGGTATCACAAATAAGTCCTATACAATAAAGTTCTCCATATTCTTCTTTGCTGCTTTCAATATCAAAAGAAAGAACTTTTAGTTTGGAGGGAGTGTAAGGAACTGGGCTAAGTGTTGGTTCTGTATAGATTCTATTAATCCTTGATCCTGGTTCGTACTTCCCTTCAATAATAAGAGAGGATTGTAGTCCATAGTCCATCATGAAGCGGTAAGGGAATTTGATGTCTGCTTCGTAGCAGGTGATGTCTCGTTCTTCGAGTTGTTTGCGCAGTTTTGGAACATCTGCTGGAAGGGTAAGAATGATTTTAACAACAGCTTCGTCATCTTTGTTTTTGAAATCAGTTTTTTCAAAAGTTAAATTTTTTACAATTTTTTTAGCGAGGTCTAGTTTTTTTTCTTTAATATAAAAATAAGGTTTAAACTCATTGATGGTAAGGAAGCTTTCTCCATTTTCTAGTCTCCCGAATAATTCAACATAAGCTTTGTCTTCAACAATCTTGTAAGTTGGTGAGATGATAAATCCTTTCATACGTTTTTCTCTCTTTTAGAACTTTATAAATTTATGGAGATTTTTTTTAAGTCTTTTTTTGTAAAGAGAAGGTTTAGGATAAGGAGAATTAATGTTAACATTTAAGGGAAAAGAGGTCTTCTTTAGTGTGAAGTGGTTTCATTTTCTATAAGCTTTACTCACATTTGATGTCCAGAAGCTGGGTAAAGGATTAGTGATAAATCCTTTGTAACTGTCGGAATAGATGTAGGTGAGTCCTTTTTGGTCTTTGTATTCTTTGAAGTGTTTTTCTGCTTCAGTGTAAATATCATTTATTTTTTTTCTTTCAAAGTCTTTTTGTAAAAGTGAGGAATGTTTTAGGAGTAAGTAGTCTGCTTGTCGGATAATATTAAGATCGATATTAGAAGAGTTTTGGGTGATAAAAAGTAAATTTAAATCTTTATGTCTTGCTATAAGAAGTAGTTTCGAAAGTAATTTATTAACATTACTCATGCTTTCTCTTGAGGAGAATTGTATTCCGCTTTCGTCTAAAAGGACAACTGCGTTGTTTTGAACGTCATCTAAAGAGTCAATGTTCAGAATCCAGTGGGGAAGGTCTTCTGTTTTGAATCCCATAGTGTAGACCTTTTTTCCTGTTTTTGCGTGAATGTTTTCTAAGAGTTTTAAGCCGATTGCGCTTTTTCCTGTTCCTCGGGCTCCAAGAATTATTCCAATTGTACTGGAATTTGAAAAAAGTTTGCTTTCGAAGTCTGAGTAAGTTCCTTTGATATCTTTGAGTATTTCGAAGGGTTGGTAGATTGCTGCGATTTTTCTTTGTCCTCTAGCTGCGGGAGTGTTTTCTAAAACTTTTTCACTGTGTGTTTCTGGGAGTTTTTCTTTTTTAATTTCTTCTTTGACTTTAGTTTTGTCTTTGCTGAAGAGTAATTTTATTTCCAAGTATAAAAATTTCAGTATCCACCAGATTCCTAAAAAAATATTCTTGACGAGCCAATAGATTCCTTTGAAAAGGTAGATAATTCCTAGTGCGAGGTAGTTTTTATGTTTCTTTTTAGGCATAGGATTAATTTGGTTTGAGAATTTATTTAAAGGTATCTAGCACGATTCGTCTAATTTTAGTTTAACAGGAATACTTGGGGGAACTCTAGAAAAATAAGTTTCCAAATTTGCGCAGGTTCTTCTGTAGTGTTCCTCCCTTCCTAAGAGGATTAAACTGTCTCCACAGCTAATGTTTCTGGTAGAAAGAAAAACTCCATTTTTGAAAACCCAATTGGAAACTTCTGGATTTCCAGGCCAGCGAGCAATATCTTTATATCCAAATAAGTCCAGATTTGTTGATGTTGGGTCTTTCCATAAAATTCCAAGAACATAATCAAGACCTGTGAAAACCTCTGGAGCCTTTTCTCGGATGTTTAGAAAGTGATCTCGTGCTTCACCTGCTGCGACAAGCGGTTCCCGGCCATCTGTAAGAAATTCGCGGTGGAGGTAGAGGCGTGTAGGAGGTGTATCTGATTTTCTGTTAAGTACGACGGGAAAATCCATAAAAGAGGAAGGGTTGGCGGATATTTAATTTTTTTGTTTTCAAAGGAGAAGAAATATTTTTTCAGGAGTTAAGTGCAATTTAATTGAAGGATATTTTTAAAGTTTATATTTATTTTGAAAAAAATCCAGAAAAAACACGGAAAGCCACTACTGGGACTTGAACCCAGAACCTCAGCTTTACGAAAGCTGCGCTCTACCGTTGAGCTATAGTGGCATAAAAGGTTTGAAAGGAACTTTCTTTTTATTACTTTTGTTTCAAGAATTCTTAAAGGAGTTTCAGAAGGAGTCTACATATTCGAGACGTATTGAGGAGAGTCTTTCTTCAGTGTGCCTGACGTAGCCTTTTATTTTCTTTCCGGAGAGAACAAGAGGAAGCCAGTGTTTGTCATTTTTCCACATATGTTCGTAGGGGATTTTATCTAAAGGGAACCATTCAACAGTCATTTCTTCTGTTTCTTTTGCTTCTCCGTTCCAGGTTCTGACGAGGTAGATATGAACTGTTTGATTCCAATCTTTATTTTCTTCTGGAAAGGTATAGTTCATCTCAGCGACTTTTTCTAAGGTGATTGCTTTAACGCCAGTTTCTTCGTAGAGTTCACGAATGGTTGCTTGTTCAATTGTTTCATTCTCTTCGACGTTACCGCCAAAGCCGTTGTATTTTCCTTTTCCTAATTTTCTTTTTTTTCTTCCTAGTGAAAGAGAATCTTTTTTGAGTAAAAAGCAGAGTGTTGCTTGGTTCATTGTTTCTTTTTTTGGCAGGTGCTGCAGAGTGCTTTGAGTTTTTTCCCTTCTCGGAGGTAGGTTCCTTGGATTTTTTCTAGGAAAGTTGTGTGTATTTTTTCTCCGCATAGAAAACATTTTTCTGCCATAGGTAAAGAGGAAGTAAACAGTTATTTATTCTTTTGGGATATATATACCTGGGTCTGAATCGTAAGTTCAGTCTGCGTTTTTGTAGAGATCTTTTTAAAGTTTTATTTCTTAGAGTAAGATAATGCTTCTTGTTTACTGAGTGTTTTATAGGATCCGAGTGGTAAGTTTCCGAGGGTAAGTTTTCCAATGTGGGTTCTTTGGAGGGAGAGTACTTTGTTTCCTAGTGATTTGATCATTTTTCTTATTTGTCTTTTCTTTCCTTCTGTGAGAATGATGGTAATTTTGTTCTGGCTAATCTGTGTGATCTTACATGGTTTTGTGAGATAGTAGGTATTTCTTAATTTTATTTGAACACCTTGTTCGAGTGTTTGGATTTCTTTTTTGCTGATACTGTTTCTAAGCAGTGCGAGATACTTTTTTTCTGTTTTCTTTTCTGGAGAGAGGATTGAGTGTGCGTAATCTCCGTCATTGCTAAGGAGGAGTAATCCTTCTGTGTCTTTGTCTAATCTTCCTATTGCGAAAACTTTTTCAGAAACTAAATCAAGAACGTTTGGGGATGTTCCTTTTTGGCAGCTGTATCCTGCTGGTTTGTTTAAAGCAAGGTAGATTTTTTCTTTTGGGAGTTCAAGTTTTTTTTCTTCTACAAGAATTTTTTTAGGATCCTTTACAAAGTAGTGTTCGCTTGTTACAAGAATGTTGTCTACAGTTATTTTTCCTTCTTTAAGGAGTTTTCGTATTTCTGATCGTTTCCATTGTCCTGTTTGCATAAGGTAGTGGAGGATTCTTTTCTTGTTCATAAAAGGGAGAAGAAAAGCCTACTATAAATTTGTTTTCACAAGGGTTATAAACTTCTTAGGGTGTGTTGAATGAAATGGCGAGAATTGCGGTAGTTGATCGAAATAAGTGTAATCCTGTTGCTTGTGGGAATTATCTTTGCATTAGGGTCTGTCCTGTGAATAAGATGGGGCAGGAATGTATTGTTGAGGGAGAGTACAAAAAAGCTAAGATTATTGATGAGTTATGTAATGGATGTGGGATTTGTCCAAAGAAGTGTCCGTTTGATGCGATTCAGATTATTAATTTGCCTGAAAAGTTAACGCAACATCCGATTCATAGGTATGGGCAGAATATGTTTGAGCTTTTTTCTTTGCCGATGGTGAAGCCAAATACTGTTGTGGGTATTATTGGGAGGAATGGGATTGGAAAATCGACTGCTTTGCAAGTTTTATCTGGTCAGGTTGAGCCGAATTTGGGGAATTTTAAAAAACCTCCTTTGCCTCAGGAAGTGGCGTTGAATTATTCTACGCAGTGGTTTGGTTCTTATTTAAAAAAATTATTAACTAAAGAGATTAAGATTAGTTACAAGCCGCAGAGAGTAGAATTTTTAGCAGAAATTTACAAGGGGCAGAAGGTGAGAGATTTATTAAAGAAAGTTGATGAGCGGGGTGTTGTTGCTGGGTTAATAAGAGAGTTGGATTTGGAACATTTGCAGGAAAGAACTGTTGAGGAGTTGTCTGGGGGTGAGTTGCAACGTTTGGCTATTATTGCTGCTGCTGGAAAGAAAGCGGATGTGTATTATTTTGATGAGCCTACTTCTTTTTGTGATATCACTCATAGAATTAAAGTTGCGAAGTTAATAAGAAGATTAGCGCAAGGTGTTTCTGTGATTGTTGTGGAGCATGATTTGGCAACGTTAGATTATGTTTCTGATGAGATTCAGATTGTGTTTGGTGAGCCTGGTGCTTATGGTATTTTTTCTCAGTCCAAGTCGGTGAGGAGGGGAATTAATGAGTATCTTGATGGGTATTTGCCTGATGATAATATGCGTTTTAGGGAGTATGGGATAAAATTTAGTGAGGCGCCTGAAGAGAAGCAAATATGTAAACAGATAGCGGGAGCGTATCCTGGTGTGAAGAAAGATTT
>JAHFKM010000085.1 GCA_023245385.1 archaeon | reverse complement strand
CATTTTGCCAACCCATCATGATCAGGATCAGCAGAACCATTCTCCTCATCACTCTTCTTCGGATCAGTACCTCGATAAAGCTCATCACCATCATCAACACCATCACCATCAGTATCAGGATTAAAAGGATCAGTACCAATCTCTCTCTCAAAACTATCAGTCAAACCATCACCATCACTATCAACATCCCCCCCATTTTTCTGAGAACAAGAAACAAGATAGGTAGGCAAAACAAGATAAGGAACACTAAAAACTATTCCCGAAACAAGCACAACACTCCTTAAAGACTTCCCCAACAACTTCTCAAGCATAAATCTATTCTCCTAACCTCTCTCTTAGAAATAAAACTTTATAAAACTACCGCCAACCCCAATAAAATCGAACGCACTCGAAGGAGGAATAGAGTTCAGTAGCTTCTCCAGGTGTGGGTGCATTTGGTGCATTTGAAGAATATTGTTTCTGGTTCGTCTGCGCTGCGTGTTTGGAGCATCCAGGTGAATGCTTGGTTGTTTCCGCATTCTTTGCATTCTGCTTTTACTGTGGGTTTTGTTTCTACTTCGTTTTTGTTTACGACTTCTATATTTTTTGTTTTTTTCTTTCTGTCTTTGAGAATTCCTTCTTCTTGGGTGTAGTCGCAGCTTGTGCATTTCATGATGCCTGCGTTAGGCATGAGTAGTGATCCGCATTTTTTGCAAAACATATCTTTTGAAATTTTTATTGTTCTTATAAAGCTTGTTGTTGAGATAGTTGAGAATTTTATTAGTGTGATGGTATTTGGGGATGGATAAGAAGAAATTTTTATTCAAAACATTTTTTAGAATTTCATGAGTCCTAGCCAGCTTAGGAGATAAACAAATCCGAGTTTGAACCATCCTAGGTAGGGTATTCTGAAGATTGCTTTGCCGAGGATTCTTTCTTGGGTGATTGCTGTTTCGTCTCTTCTGGAGTCTGTGTTGTGGTCTCCTTTTGTTTGGTAGGGATGTGTTTTGACGATTCTGTGGATGATGGGATCTTGTGGTTCTCCTTGAAAGACAATGACGTCTCCTTTGTGGAGGGTTGTTGCTTTGTAAAGGATCATGAGGTCTCCTTTGTTGAAGCCATTTGAGAAAGGGTAGTTGGTGAATTCTTCTTTGTTTATTCCGATCTTGTCATAAAATTCTTTGTGACTTTGCCACCAGTTTTCGAAGTTTCCGTCGTGTTCCATGCTTCCTGAGACTACTGCGACAACGGGGTAGTGTGTTCCTAAGAGTAGTCCTAGTCCTGGGTAGATGATGAATTTTACTAGGACGAATGCTAAGATAACGTTTACTAACCAGCTTGCGACGCTGTCTTCGTTCCAGATGAAGTTCCAGGTTTTTTTGAGAGCGTGTTTTATTTTCATTTTAGTTTTTTTAGGGTTAGGTGTTTTAATTTTAAAATAATTGCTAAAATATTGTCTTTGTTTCGGTTAAGATATTCGGATTGAATTATAATTCCCTTGTAAGCGATATCGTTTCTTGTTTTTCTTAATTGGTCGATGAGAGCGATTTCAGATGCGGGGAATTCTTTGTAAAATTTTGCAAGGTAGCCTACGAGTAATTCATGGCTTAAGGTTTTGTAGCCGTCAATCGACATGATTGCTGTAATAAGTTCTTTGATGAGTTCATAGTATCCTTCTACAATGAGTGTAGTAAATTCCTCAGTTTTTGTTTTGAGATCTTTTTCACGTAATTCAACGAGTTGGAGTAAAGATTTTGCTTTTTCTAGGTCTGAACTTATTTTTGAAATTTGATCTGAAGATTCGTCCCATTCTTGCATTTTAAAACACCTGTAAGTATCCGTAAAGTACTTGCCCGTTAATAAGATTATTTAATAGTTCTTTATTTAATGTTTTAAGTTTTGCTTCAAAGAGGGGGTTTATTTTTCTGTTAAGGGTTTTTTCATAATTTTCTAGGTTGAGTGATGTTTCTTTTGCTTGGATAAAAAGGTCTATGTCACTTTCTTCTGTGTCTTCTCCCTTTGAAGCTGAACCGAAGAGAATGATACAGTCTGGTTTTATTTTTTCTTCTAAATAGTCTAAAAGTTTACTTTTATGGATACGCCAAAGGAGGTTTTGTTTTTTGAGGAGTTTGAACTCTTCATTTTCTCGATTTGCTCTAAAGGAAGGATAGATTCCTTTTTTTTCTTTTAAGATGATTTTTTCTTTAGCGAGTGTGTTGAGGTGATTAATAACTGATGATTGCGCGAGTTTTATTTTTCTTGAAAGTTCTCGCATTTGAAAGTTTTTTTTTGGAGAATTGAAGAATTCTTGCAAAAGTTTGTAACTGCTATATTTTTGGAGCATATGCTCTATTTAGAGAGCAGTGAATATATAAAAGTTCCGATTTGAAGGCTTGTAAGCGCAGATCTTTTGTTAGAAAAGTTTGCGAATTTCCTTGTAGCTATTTTCAAGGACGTATTTTGGTTTTTGAGTTTTGAGGAGGGATTTTGCAAGTTCGAGACGGTCTAAGCAGTCTTTGGCTGTTGCTTTGGCAAGGTTAATGTCTGGAGATTGTTTCTTTACACTTTGATCTTTGAGAAAGAGGTTAAAGTCTTTTATAGAGCTCTTTCTAAGATGATACTGTTGTAGAGATTTGATTTGAATTCTTCGCTTACTTTTGAGAGGCTGATGAAGTGGAGAGAGATTTTTCTTTGAAGTATTTTTTCGAATTTGTGAAGGGAGATTCCTTTTTCTTTGCTTCCGATAATTGCGATGTCTATATCTGAGTGTTCAAGGTCTTCTCCACGGGAGTAGGAACCAAAGCAGATAATTACTTGAGGATTGAGCGAGTCAGAAAGGAAGACTGTAAGCAAACGGGTATAAAATTTTTCAAGGTTGCTGGATTTTTTTAGGTGGAGAAACATTTTATTGTCAAGATTGGCTTTGAGAGTGGTGAGGGCTTTTCCTTTAGTGACTGTTAAGAGTTGTTCCTGCTGGAGTTTTTTTTACTGCTGAAAGGATGGGGGGCATGGAGAGTTTTAATTGTCTGGAAAGTTCTCTGAGGTGAATTTCTTTCGTAGGATA
>JAHFKM010000084.1 GCA_023245385.1 archaeon | reverse complement strand
CGATAAAGCTCATCACCATCATCAACACCATCACCATCAGTATCAGGATTAAAAGGATCAGTACCAATCTCCATCTCAAAACTATCAGTCAAACCATCACCATCACTATCAACATCCCCACCATTTTTCTGAGAACAAGAAACAAGATAGGTAGGCAAAACAAGATAAGGCACACTAAAAACTATTCGCGAAGCAAACACAACACTCCTTAAAGACTTCCCCAATAACCTTTCAAGCATAAATTTTATTCTCCCTACCAACCCTCCTAGAAATAAAACTTTATAAAACTACCGCCAACCCCAATAAAACAAAATCACCCTCCTATTTTTATCAAAATACATGCTTTTGAAGATGTAAAAACCTTGAATTTTGCGATCACTAATGCTTTTAAAAATAAATTCACTATCTTTCTTAAAACAACTTATAAACCCCTTAATTTTATCTTACAGTAAAACTGTCGTGTCTCGGCTATCCCAGTCGCAGCAAGCTGCGGGGTATTAAACCCATACTGGAATAAAAAATGCTTCATAAAACTGAACCATTATCTCTTCATTCAAATAGAAGCAACAGCTCTCACACCCCTCCACGCTTTCTTTATATCCATAGGAGAACGTAATTTAAAAATCCTACGCGCAATATAAGATGGACGAAAATAAAACTCTTTATACGCCCTTTTTAGTAAATCCTGAAGTTCTTCCTGTTGCATAGAATTAGGAACAAACACCATCTGATTCTCTGTCCGCTTACTCAACTCAGGATCAATAATCCTTCCAGTAGCAGCAGCAATACTATCAAACTCGGTTCCTGGTAAAGGTGTCATCGGGAAAAACTTCGCATAATCCGGATTTAATTTTTTAATCTCTCTAATCGTATCCAACCCTTCTTGATAGGTTTCTCCAGGCGTTCCAAAAATAAACGAACACTCACTCTCAATCCCAAACTCCTTACACCCCTTAATTGCAGCATGAATCTGAGGAACCAACACTCCTTTCTTTAAAGTATTCAACTGCTTCTGATTCATAGACTCCACTCCAAAAAACATCTTCCAACACCCAGCAGCAGACATCTTTTCTAATAGCTCGCGATCAATCGTATTCACACGCGAATTACAACACCACACCAGATCCATCTTTTCCTTTTTAATTAATTCCATCAACTCCAAAACTCTCTTCTTGTTCAAAGTAAACGTATCATCCCAAAAAGTAATATCTCTCACCTTATACTCATTCACTAAAATCTTCATCTCTTCCAACACATTTCCTGGAGAACGATAATACGCCTTTGTATTTCCAGACGAACAAAAAATACATTTATACGGACACCCTCTTGTCGTAATCATATTCGTCACAGGCAAACGCTTATACTGCTCCAAAGCAGGAACATACTCATGAATATTCACCAAATGCCTCGCAGGAAAAGGAATATCATCCAAATTCTCTAAGCGTGGAGCAGGAGGACCAATACTAAACGAAGAAACATCCCTCACTATCACTCCAGTCATCCCAAGCAAAGATTTTTTTTGCTCTAAAGCGTTCGCAAGATTCTCCATCGCAAACTCAGCCTCACCTAAAAGCACAGCATCAATCGCATCAGACTCTCTCAACGCGTTTTCTTTAATCTGAGTTACATGATGACCACCAACAGCAATAAACACACTAGGATACTTCGCCTTCAAATCCATACACCAAGTCTTCACCTTATCCCACAAAAAAGTCATCACATTCATCGCAATAATATCCGGCTCAAACCTGTAAATCGCATCATTAATCTCAAAAATATCTTTCATAGAACCATCGAGCACAATCACCTTATGACCTGCTTTTTCCAAAACCGCAGCAATATACAAAATGCCCAAAGGAGGAAACGTACCAGCAGCTTTCGCAATAGCTTTATTATACCTCTCCTCAAAAGAATGCGGTGGCAATACTAACGCGACTTTCATAGATCCTACTAGTAAGCTAAGTTTATAACTTTTTTCTTTTTTTCAAGAAGATAACAACAAGCAAAGCAAGCACACTTACCCCAATATGTTCTTTCTTTATAGGATTGTATACTAGTTCTACAACATATTCTCCTTTCGATATTTTTACTTCCATTAATTTATTCTTATTCTCTACCACTTTCACTTCTTTTCCTTCCACAAACGCAGTCCAATAAGGATGATACGCAACTTTCACTGTCAACTTATTTTCATCATTCTCACTCTTTATCCTAAACACAATCTTCTGCTCCTCAAAAGAAACAAGCTCAACCTTTCCATTTTCCAATTCAGTCCAAGAAGGATCATACCCTTCTAACTCAAAAATCTTATAATGCTCAGAAGAATATACTTCTTTGAATAACTTGGAATCCTCCAACAATTTTTTTAAAGAATTAGTAATCGCAATAATATTCTTAGCATTATACACTTCCATATTTTTCTTTACTTCCTCAGCATTTATTTCCTTTATTTCTTTCCCAAACAACAATTCTCCCTCAGTTCTCAAACTGTTCTCAAGAGGAAACACACTCTCATACCACGAACCAAGAAACTGATGCTTCGTATAATACGTCGCCATCACAGGCAAAATACTATCAAACGTCACCAAAGGATCCTGCACATTTCTAAAAAAATTCTGATTCACAATCCTCGCATTATTAGGAATAGTCAGGTTTATCCAAGACCACATTTCCCTTGTCTCTTCAAAAATCGGTGTCGTCCCAGACGTATCAGTATATCCCTCAATAGGATCAACTACCGCGAAAAACATACTTACCAAAATACTACTTACTACTATTCCTATCAACAGCTTTTTTTTCTTAAAATTCCTTACTATCTCATTCAAACCAAAACCAGCAAAAATAAACCACAAAATCTTCGCAAAATATACAAAACGATACGACAAAGCAGCACCAAAAAAAGGAATCTTTGATCCCCAAGAAAACAAAAACCAAAAACCAGTACCAAGAATGAGTAATAAAATCATAAACAAAAATGTAAGATCCAAAAAACGATTTTTCTTTTCATACTTTACATAATTATACACTACAATACCTGCAAAAACATTCA